>NZ_JBXUOV010000140.1:0-15006 GCF_057196585.1 Micromonospora sp. ATLC20 | reverse complement strand
CCTCCCGCCGGGCCGCCGCGCGCCGGGCCTGCTCGCGGCGCACCTCGGCCTGGCGGGCGGCCAGCCAGGCCGCCTCGCGGGCGTCCGCACGCCGCCGCCGGCGCTCGGCCAGGGCACGCTGCCGCAGGTGTACGACGTACGCGACGAGCAGCGTGCCGGTGACCGAGACGCTGATCCAGAACCCGGGTCCGACGAGCACCACGCCGCCCAGCTCGACCAGGTTGAGCAGCAGCAGCGCGGCCAGCACCCGGCGCCGGCGGTAGATCGCCGGGGTGTGCCGTCGGCGGGGCGGGTGCCGTCGGCGGGACTGGGCCGGCACCGCGGAGACGGGCCGGAGTCGCCCGGAGCGCCGGCGCAGCGGCGGCGCGGAGACCGGACGGGCAAGACTACCCGTGTCGGAGTCTTCACTGAGGGTCACAACGAGGGAGCGCGGCGGGTGCAGCGGTCGCCGCCCGGGCACGGTGCGCCGTCGACGCCGGCGCTGGAGCACCCGCGCCGTCGACTGCGCCCGCTCCGCCACCAGCCGCTCGGTGGCGTCGTACCGGCGGACCAGCGCCGGAGCGAGGGCGAGCAGACCGGCGGCGGCGAGGACGGCGAGGAGCACCGACGTGGGCACCCTCACCCCTCCCGTCACCAAAGTTCTCCGGCGAGCGCCGACCGCCGCAACTTCTTCCGTCGACCGTCGTTTACGGCGCACTTCGTGCGGGCGGGCAGCGCTTGCCACAGCTTGCAGTTACTTGAGGTTACGGGCCGCCGACCCGGTTCACAGTGCGCCGCGCCGGGCGTTCGCCTCAGCGGCGGTTGTCACGTACGCGGTGCCACCGCGCCAGCAAGCCGCCCTCGGCTACTACTTCCTCGCCCGTCATCGCGTATCCGATGTGGTCGCGCCACGCGCCGTCGATGTGCATGTAGCGCACGTGATAGGCCTCCTCGCGGAAGCCGAGTTTCTCCACCACCCGCCGGGACGGCGTGTTCTCCGGCCGGATGTTCACCTCGATCCGGTGCAGACCGCCCGGCCCGAACGCGTGGTCCACGGCGAGCGCCACAGCGGTCGGGATCACGCCGCGACCGGCCACCCGGGAGTCCACCCAGTAGCCCACGTACCCGGAGCAGAACGCCCGCCGCACGATGCTGCCCACGTTCACGTGGCCGACCAGCCGCTCCTGCCCGTTCTCGCGCAGGCAGACGGCGAACGGCATGCCCTCACCGGTACGCGCGGACTTGCGCTGGTCGGCGTGCACCAGGCGGAACGCGGCGGGCGAGTTCGTCTCGTACCAGCCGCCGGGCACATGGGACTCCCACGGCGCCAGCCACTCCCGGTTCGCCCGCCGGATCTCCGACCAGGCGGTGGCGTCCGATCGCCGGTACGGCCGCAGCACCACCGGACCGTCCACCAGCACCGCCGGCCACCCCGGCGCCCGCCGGAACCTCACGGAGCCGGCCTTTCGCTCGCGACTGCGGGGCTCGCAAGCTCACTCCTCGCGCTCACCGGCGCCGGTCCAGCAGGAGAACATCCACCGTAGACCCGGCGGCGGCGGTGGTGACCCGCTCGCCGAGCACCAGCAGGCCGTTCGCGTCGGACAGGCCGGACAGCGTGTACGGGCCACCGGCGAGCGGCTGCACCGTGTACCCGCCGCCGCGCCGCTCGGCCACGTGCGCGGGCCGGAACTCGCGCAGGCCCACCGGGGACGAGACCGTCTCCAGCAGGTGGGCGCGGACGCTCGGCCGGAACACCGGCTCGGCCCCGGCCAGCAGCTGGATGGCCGGCCGGGCCAGCACCTCGAAGCCGATCAGCGCCGCGCCGGGCTCACCGGGAAGACACACCACCGGCACCTCCTCGGCGCCGACCGTACCGAACCCGAGGGCCGTTCCGGGATAGAGGGCCACCTCTGTGAAGGTGACCGGCCCGGCCCGGCCGCCGTCGCGGCGGGACAGGATGCGGCGGACCATGTCGCCGGGGCCGGTGCCGGTGCCGCCGGTCGTGATGATCAGGTCGGCGCGCAGCGTCTGGTCCTCCAGCAGGCCGCGCAGCGCCTCCGGGTCGTCGTCGCAGATCCCCACCCGGTACGCGAGCGCGCCCGCCTCGGCCGCCGCCGCGGTCAGCGCGTGCGAGTTGGTGTCCACCACCTGCCCGGGCTGGCTGCCCCGGCCCACGTCCACCAGTTCGTCGCCGGTGGCCACGATGACCACGCGCGGGCTGGGCCGCACCACCACGTGCCCGATGCCGGTGGCGGCGAACACCGCGACCAGGGCCGGTGAGACGTACGCGCCGGCGCGGGCGAGCAGCGTGCCCGCGACCAGTTCCTCCCCGGCGCGGCGCAGGCCGTACCCCCGTTTGGGGGCGCGGAAGATCTCGACGGCGGCCATGCCCTGGTCGGTCCACTCCACCGGGACGACCACGTCCGCGCCGATCGGCAGCGGCGCGCCCGCCGCCACCGAGAAGCAGGAGCCGGGGGTGAGCCGGACCGGCCGCCAGCTCGCCGCGCCCAGGTCACCCACCACGTTGAGGCGGATGCTGCGGCCGCCGGGCATACCGGAGGGGGGGGGGGGGGCGGCGGGGCCCCCCCCCCCCCCCCCCCCCCCTCCCAGGCCGCGCCCCCCCCCCGCGCCCGGCGCCCCCCCCCCGCGCCCCGCGCGCCTGCGGGCCGCGCCCCGCCCCCCCCCCCCCCCCCCCCCCCCCCCCCCCCCCCCCCCCCCCCCCGACTCCCACCGGAGATGTCCTCCCAGCGCGCGGCGTACCCGTCCACCGCCGCCTGGTCGAAGGCGGGGTACGAGTGCGGGGCGACCACGTCCTCGGCGAGCACGTTGCCGTACGCCTGGGTCAGGTCGAGGTCGAGTGGAGGCAGCGCGCGTAACCTGCGCAGCACACTGCCCAGGTAGTCGGCGAGCGGCGTCAACTCGTTCGCGGCCGCCTCGGCGTCGGCCGTCGCGGTCATGTATCGGCACCGCCGGACGCGTCGCGGATGCCGTTGAGGACGGCTGCGGTGACTGTCTCGTCACCGTTGTTGACGAACTCGGTCAGCCACTTGCGGAACTCGGCGCCCAGGTCGTCCCGCTCGGCGGCGATCTGCACCACGGTCTGGAGGTAGCCGAGCGGCATGCCGGTGTCGTAACGGGTGCCCCGGTAGACGATGGCGTGCACCGGCACCCCCTCGGTACGCAGCAGCTCCATCGCGTCGGTCAGCTGGATCTCGCCGCCGCTGCCCGGCTGGGTACGCCGGATCGCGTCGAAGATCCTCCCGGGGAGCACGTACCGGCCGAGGACGGCGAGGTTGCTGGGGGCGTCCTCCGGGCTGGGCTTCTCCACCATGCCGGTGACCTTGACGACCTCGGCGATGTCGGCGTACTCCGACTCGGCCGGCTCGACCGACGCGATGCCGTACCGGCTGGTCTCGGCCGGGTCGACCTCGAAGAACGCGAGCACCACGCCGCCGGTGCGGGCCTGAAGCTCCAGCATGGCCGGCAGCAGCGGCTCGGAGGGCTTGACGAACTCGTCGCCGAGCAGCACCGCGAAGGGCGCGTCGCCGACGTGCGACTCGGCGTACCCGACGGCGTGGCCGAGGCCGAGCTGCTCCGGCTGGCGGACCGTGTAGATCGCGGCGAGTTCCTCGGTGCGCTTGACCTCGGCCAGCAGCTCGGGCTTCTTGGCGAGCCGTTCCTCCAGGTCGGGCCGGCGGTCGAAGTGGTCCACCATCGAGGTCTTGCCGCGACCGGTGATCAGCAGGATGTCGTCGATACCGGCCTGGGCGGCCTCCTCGACGATGTACTGCAGCACCGGCCGGTCCACGACCGGCAGCAGTTCCTTGGGAACCGCCTTGGTGGCCGGCAGGAACCGGGTGGCCAGGCCGGCGGCCGGGATCACGGCCTTGACCGCGCGGGAGCGACCGGGGGTCGCTGAGGGGTTCGCTGAGTGCTCCGACATGTCGCGAGACTATCGGCCACGGCTCTGCCGCGGCGGGTGAGGACCGGAAGACGCGCCGCCCTGGACGGTGCCCGCCGGGTCCGCCGCGCCGGCCCGGGGCAGCCCGTCCGGCGGGCCGGCACCGGCGGCCACCACCGGGATCTCCTGGGTGGGCACCGGATCGGGCGCCGGGGCGAGCCGGTAGCCGTCGCGTCCGGCGGCCTTCGCCGCGTACAACGCGTCGTCGGCGGCGTCGAGCACCTGCTGGCCGCCGGCGGCGTGGTCCGGGTAGACGGCGATGCCGATGGAGACGGTCACCGGCACCCGCACCGGCTCGTCGCCGCTCCCCTCGACTGTCACCGGCTGGTCGCGTACCACCGCGCCGAGCCGCTCGGCGACGATCGTGGCACCCCGGGCGTCGGTCTCCGGCAGCAGCACCACGAACTCCTCGCCGCCCTGCCGGAACGCCAGGTCCACCTCGCGGATCACGCCGCGTACCCGGCGGGCGAACTCGACCAGCACGGCGTCCCCGGCGGCGTGGCCCCAGGTGTCGTTGACGTTCTTGAACCGGTCCAGGTCGAGCGCGAGGACGCTGAGCATCCGGCCGAACCGGTTCGCCCGCTCCACCTCGCGGCGGATCGACTCACGCAGGTAGCGGTAGTTCCACAGCCCGGTCAGCGGGTCGGTGAGGGAGAGCCGCTGGGCCTCCTCGTGCACCCGGACGTTCTCCACCGCGACCGCCGCGTGCCCGGCGAACGTCCGCAGCGTCACCACGTCGTCGTCGTGGAACCCGTGCCCGCCGAGCCGGTCGTAGAGCACGAGTACGCCGAGCGCCGCGCAGGCCGAGCCGGGCGGGTCGCCGTCGGCGGGCGGGTGGCCGGGCCGGTCCGGGCCGCGCGGATCGGTGCCGCCGGGGGTGGCGAACGGCACGGCCACGTACGTCTCGCAGGTCGGCTCCCCGGTCGGCGTGTCCGGCGGCGCCCACCGCCCGCGCAGCGGTTCGCCGGTGGCGGCCACCGCGCCGAGCACCCCGGCGCCGACCGCGACCCGCAGCGTCGCCGGGTCGGCCGGGTCGCTCGTCGGCCAGCGCCCGGTCAGCCCTTCCACGCACCGGCCGACGAGGACGCCGTCGCCGTCGACGAGCAGCACCGCGCCGGCCCGGGCGCCGGTGGCGGCGATAGCGCTGTCCAGGATCACCCGCAGGATGCGTTGCAGGTCGTGCGTGCTGGCGAGCGTGTCACCGAGCACCGCGAGGTGGTTGCGGAGCTGGTCGCGGCTGCTGGTCAGCGCCGTCACGTAGGTGCCGGTCTCCCGGGTCATCCGGTTGAACGCGCTTGCGAGCCGCCCGATCTCGTCGCGGCTGCGCACCGGCACCCGGGCGCTCAGGTCGCCGCGTGCCACCCGGTCCACCGCGCCGGCCAGCTCACCGAGCGGCCGGGTGGTCACCCGGGCCAGCCGCCAGGCCGCCAGCACGGCGAGCAGGGCGGCGAGCGCGACGGCGGCGATCAGCGCCCCGTACAGGCCGGGCGCGCGCTCCCCCGGCACCGACAGCACCAGTGGGAGCGGCTGACCGGGAGACGGACCGACCCGCCGCACGTACCGGCCGTCGCCGGTGCCTGTCACCCGGTTCCCGTCCGCCTTGCCGGCGGCGGCCAGCACCGCTGCGCGTACCCCCTGGTCCTCGGTCGTGTGGGTGATGCCGCCGGGGGCGTCGAGGAGGGTGACCCCGACGCCGGTCACGGCGGCGAGCCGCGCCACGAAGGCCCGGTCGACGGGCTGGGCGGCGGCGACCGCGCCCAGGTCGGTACCGGCCGGGTCGCGGAGCCGGACCTGGGCGGAGAGCGCCGCGACGCCGGTGGCTGGTGCGCCAGCGCAGTCCTGCCAGCGCCCGGCCGGTCCGTCCGGCGTGGTGTAGGTGGTGCGGCCGGCGGCGTCGGCGATCAGCACGGCGGCGGCCAGCCCTCGGGCGACCACCTGGTCGGCCGCGCGCGACCGGACGACCGGGTCGCCGACCAGCGCGACCGCGTCGGCCGCCGCGCGAAGTTGCTGGCAGAGCGCGTCGATCGAGGTACGCACACCGGCCGCGGCCAGGCCCAGCCGTTCGGTGGCGCGGCTGCGGTCGACGGCGCTGAGCGTGGTCCCGACGAAGAACGCGCCGAGCAGGACGGGGCCGAGGACCACCGCGAGGAAAGCCGCCGTCAACCGCCCGCGTAGCGTCAATCTTCCCCCCGGAAGTTCCGCTCCCTTGGTGCGATGCTGACACAGAGCGACCATTAGGCAAGCGTTGCGTCAGGAGTGTTGCGTGCCGGAATTTTCGGATGAAGCGCACGATGCGAAGCGGGAGATGCGCATCGCGCTACTCGCCGCGCGCCGGTCGCTGTCCGCGGCCGACCGCGCGGTGGCTGCGGCCGCCGTCCAGGCCGAGCTGGTGACGTTGGTACGCCGCCTGCGCCCGGCCAGGATGAGCGCGTACGTGCCGGTCGCCTCCGAGCCCGGCGGGCACGACCTGCCGGACGTGCTGCTCGCCGCGCTGCCGCCCGACGCCGAACTGCTGCTGCCGGTGCTGCGCGAGGACCTGGACCTGGACTGGGCCCCGTACACCGGCCCGGAGTCGTTGCGCGCCGCCGGCCGGGGCCTGCGCGAGCCGACCGCAGCGCCCCGGGGGCGGACCGCGGTGGCCGGAGCCGCCCTGGTCGTGGTGCCGGCGGTGGCTGTGGACCGCCGGGGCATCCGGCTGGGCCGCGGCGGCGGCTCGTACGACCGCGCGCTGGCCCGGGTGCCCGCCACGGTGCCGACGGTGGCACTGCTGCACGACGGCGAACTGGTGGAGGCGGTGCCCGCCCTGCCGCACGACCGCCCGGTGCACTGTGTGATCACTCCGGCGGACGGGCTGGTGGCGGTCCCGGGTGTGGGGCCGGGCGCTTCCGCTGGACGAATGCGGGGGTCATGACGCACCATTGGCACTCGAAGACCACGAGTGCCAGAAGGCCGTGCCGAAGATCCGGAGGAGAACGTGCCCACGTACCAGTACGCCTGCACCGCGTGCGGCCACCAGCTCGAGGCGGTGCAGTCCTTCTCGGACGAGCCGCTGACCGAGTGCCCGGCGTGTGAGGGGCGGCTGCGAAAGCTCTTCAACTCGGTGGGCATCGTGTTCAAGGGCTCCGGCTTCTACCGTACGGACTCCCGTTCGTCCGGTTCCGACAACGGCTCCTCGACCACGAGCAAGCCGGCCAAGTCCGAGTCGTCCTCGTCCTCGTCGTCGTCGGACTCCTCGTCCTCGTCGTCCGGCTCGTCTTCCTCGTCCGGGTCGTCTTCTTCGTCCGGTTCCGGGTCGACGGCGAGCAAGGCACCGGCGGCGTCCAGCTCGTCCTGACCCGCTGCTCGCACGCGACACGTGGCCGTTCCCGCTCGGGGGCGGCCACGTTCCGTTCGCGGCGGATGCTCGCCGGGCTCGGCGAGGTTGCCGCATCGGCCGGTGGCGGATGCTCGCCACCTCGGCGAGGTTGCTGCGTCGGAAGGTGGCGAATGGTCGCCACCTCGGGGAGGTTGCTGCATCCGCCGGTCCGGAAGCAGCAAGCTCCCCGAGCTGGCGGTCCCGGCCGCACCGGGCCTCCGCGCTGGTCCCGGGGAACGGTTTTCCACAAGCGGGCGGGTTATCCACAGGGGCGGGCGGTGGGGCGGCGGGAGCCGGGCGGCCGGGCCTAGCCTGCGGTCGGATGGTCGGCCGGCGGTGGGAGGCAGCGGTGACGGATGGCGAGGCGACGTTGCGTCCGGTCCGCTGGCGCGGGCTGCCCCGGCGCCGGACGCTGCTGCGGGTGACGCTCGTCGCGGTGCTGCTGGGGCTGGCCGCCGCGGTGCTCCAGACGCCGCCGTCCTGCCCACCACCCCGTGTCCTGCCGGCCGCCTCGGCGACGGCGTCGCCGTCCGGCGGCACCCCCGCCCTGCCGGCCGGTGCGGTCGGCGTACCGATCCGGCTGGCCGAGCCGGCCGCCCTCGCGGTGCTGCGCCCGGGTGCCCGGGTCGACCTGCTCGTCGTGCCGGCCGGCGGTACGCCCGACCCCACGCTGCTGGCTCCACGCGCCCTGGTGCTCGACGTGGTCGGCGCCACCGGAGCGGTCGACGGCTCCTCGGCGCTCTACCTGGCGCTGCCGCCGGAGCAGGCCCGGCGGGCGGTCGGGTTGCCGGAAGGCAGCCGCTTCGCCGTGGTGGTACGCGGCTGACGCGAGCCCGGCGAGCAGCCCGCCGCGGCGCGATCAGCCCCAGTGCGGGGGACGCTCGGCGAGCAGCCAGTCGTCGTTGCCGCCGGGGCGCTCGCCCCAGCCACGGTCGGTGTCGTCGCTGGTCTGCTCGGGCAGCACCACGAAGTCGTCGCTGAGGTCGACCACGCGGTCGTCGTCGTCGCGCGGTGTCCGGATGGCGGGTTCGGTCACGATCAGCAACGATACCGCCGAACGGGCCGCCGGCTCGATCCCCGGGACCGGCCGGATCGTCCCGAGCCCGGCCGTACCGGGCCGGGAGCCGTCGGAACGCCACACACCGGGCGCCACGGGCCGGGGTGGCGGTGATCGACGCGTCGGGCGGCCGACCGGCCCGGGGCGTTGGTAGCGTCGGACGGCGTGACGACGCCGAGCGGTGGCAGCCCCGACGACGAGACCTGGCGACGCCCGGACCAACCGGCCGGGACCGCCGGGCAGCCCGAGCCGACCGCCCTCCCAGCAGAGCCCGCCGCCCCCACGGCAGAGCCCGCCGTCACCGAGGACGTCGAGACAACCGGAGCAGCCGCCGACAACCCCGAGGCGGCCGGGAACGCCAGCCCGTGGTCACGCGAGGCGGCCACCGAGAGCCCGTGGGCCCGGCCGGAGGCGGCAGGCGGCTGGACGGTGGCCGGCGGCGCGTGGCCGGACACGCCCGGTGCCGGCCCGCCCGCCGGTGGCCCGCAGTTCGGGGGCGCGCCCGCCGGCAGCCCGCCGCCCTCGGGGTACGCGGGACCGCCGCCGAGCACGCCTCCGCCGCCCGGCTGGCGGCCACCGGTACACGTGCAGCCGTCACCGCCCCGCCGGCTCCCGCCGCAGGACATGGCCGCGATGGACCAGGCGGAGCAGCGCGCGCAGCGGCTCACCTACGGCATCGGGGCGGCCGTGGCGGTGGTGCTGGTCCTGCTCACCTGCCTGCTCTGCTCGCGGGTGCTGTTCTGACCCGCAGCGGTCAGACGACGCCGTCCCAGACCATCTTGGCGCCGCTGTCCCCGGTCAGGTAGACGTACACGAGCGCGAAGACCGCGAGCACCGCCACCACGACGGTGAGCACGATCGGGAGCCAGCGGGGCAGGTTCCGGCCCGCGACGAAGCGGCTCGTCGACAGCACGAGCAGCAGCGCCACCACGCCGAGCCCGAGCGCGAACCAGAACAGCGTGTCGCCGTACTCGGCGTGCTCGTGGATCTGCTGCAGCCGGTCCGGCGGGTAGCCCTTCGCGCGCAGGGCCTCCTCCAGCTCCTCGCCGGACTCGGTCGCCACCCAGGCGACGATCGGGGTGACCACGGCGAGCGCCGCGACCGCCCAGCCGAGGCGGGGCCGCCAGCGGGGCAGCACCCCGTACGCGACGGCGAGCAGTGCCAGCAGCGGCACCAGCACCACCGCCGCGTGGATGACGAGCACGTGGACCGGCAGACCGTTGATTTCCCTGAACACCGACACCTCCGGCGAGTGGGTGGTTTGGCGCGCTCAGCGTACGGCGTGACGCCGTCTTCCTCGATACACGCACGCGTGGCGGCTCCGGTTCACCTGTGGCCCCGGCCACGGGTGAACAACGCTCGCTTGTCGGCCCGCCTGCCCCGTGCTGTCATGGATCCATGTCCACAGGTGAGGAGCTGCTCCGGTCGAGGGGCCTACGGGTCACCCGGCCGCGTCTCGCCGTGCTGGACGTGCTCTCCGCCGGCGGTCACCTGGAGGTGGACGAGATCACCCGGCGGGTCCGCCGGCGGATCGACTCGGTCTCCACCCAGGCCGTCTACGACGTGCTCGGCGCCCTGTCCCGGGCCGGCCTGTCCCGTCGGATCGAGCCGGCCGGCAGTCCCGCGCGGTACGAGGCCCGGGTCGGCGACAACCACCACCACGTGGTGTGCCGGGGCTGCGGGGAGATCGCCGACGTGGACTGCGCGGTCGGCAGCGCCCCCTGCCTGGACCCGAACGTGGCGCACGGCTTCGAGCTGGACGAGGCGGAAGTGACCTTCTGGGGCCTCTGCCCGGCCTGCCAGTCCCGCCGCTCCGCCGACGAGTGACCGGAGCGCCGAGGACGTCCGCCGCACCGAGGACGGCCGACGACGACGCGTGGCACTCTTGATCGGTGGACACCGAAGACCTCGGCCTCTTCGGTCCGGGATCGGTCACGTGGAAGGTGCACGAGGAACCGATCCTGATCGTCGCCGGCCTGCGCTCCCTCTACCTCCAGGCGCTGCATCCCCGCGCGATGGCCGGCGTCGCGCAGAACAGCAACTACCGCACCGACGCCTGGGGGCGGCTGGTCCGCACGGCGACGTACGTGGGGACGACGATCTACGGCACCACCGCCGAGGCGGAGGCGGCCGGGCGACGGCTGCGGACGCGGCACGCCCGGATGCGCGCCACCGACCCGTTCACCGGTGAGGAGTTCCGCGTCGACGATCCGGACCTGCTGCGCTGGGTGCACGTCACCGAGGTGGAGTCGTTCGTGAGCACCGCCCGACGGGCGGGGCTGGCGCTCACCGACGACGAGGTGGACGGCTACTACACCGAGCAGCGCCGGTCGGCGGCCCTGGTCGGGCTGGACCCGGACGACGTGCCGGGTACCGCCGCCGAGGTGGCGGACTACTACCGGGACGTACGCCCGCAGTTGCGGATGACCCGGGAGGCGGCCGAGACGGCGGTGTTCCTGACCGCGCCGCCGATCCCGTGGAAGCTCAGCCTGCCGGCGCGGGTGGGCCTGAACCTGGGGCCGCCGCGCTGGGCGTACTTCGGCATCGCCGCCACCGCGCTGGGGATGCTGCCGCCGTGGGCGTTGCGGCTCTACGGCGGGCTGGGCCTGCCCACCACCGCCCTGTCGGCGGACCTGAGCGCGCGGGCGCTGCGACTGGCGCTGGCCGCGGTGCCCCGGCGCTACCGGGAGGGCCCGTTGCAGCAGGCCGCCAAGGAACGCGCCGCCCGCCTGACCGCGGCCTGACGGCGCCCCACGCTCACTCCGGGTCGGCGAACCGCTCGACCGCCGACCAGGGCTCCTTGCCGGGGGTCTGCGCGCCGGTCGGGCACGTACGCCGGTAGTCGCACCAGCCGCACCGCGGACCCGGCTCGGCCGGGAACGCCGCGTCGGGGTCGGTGCCGTCGGCCACCGCGCGCTCGGCGGCCATGATGTCGCGGGCGGTGTCCTCGGCGCGGGTGAGCTGCCGGTGCAGGGACTCCGGCGTGTGCTCGTGGGCGGCGACGGTGCCGGTGGGCAGGTGGTGCAGCTCGACCCGGCGGCACGGCTTGCGGAACACCCGCTCGGCCGCGTACGCGTAGAGCGCGAGCGCCTGCGAGCCGCGCGCGTCGTCGGTGTCGAGGCCGGTGCGGCCGGTCTTGTAGTCGACGATGACCAGCTCGGGCCGCCCGTCCGGACCGGGACGCGAGTCGATCCGGTCGGTGCGGCCGTTGAACGCGAGCACCGCGGTCTTGACCGCGACCACCCGTTCCACGCCGACCGGCTCGTCGGCCGGGTCGAGGCCCGCCACGTAGCTCTCCAGCCACGTCAGCGCCCGCCGGAAGGCGTCGCGCTCCTGCTCGTCGTCGCGGTAGCCCTCGCGGACCCAGGTGCCCTTGAGCAGCGTGCCGAGCACCTCGGGGCGGCGGCGGTCGGGGGCCAGCGCGTACCAGTTCTTCAGCGCGGTGTGGACGCTCGCTCCGAGCGAGTTGTGCGCCCACGGCGGGCCCTTGGGCGGCGCGGGCCGGTCCACGTAGGCGTAGCGGTAGCGGCGGGGACAGTCCGCGTACGCGCCGAGTTTGCTCGGTGTGCAGACGAACAGGCGCTCCGGCATGCCCTCGAAGCCGAGTTGCTCGGACTGCTCGGCGCGGGGTCGGGGAGCCCGGGAGCCACTGGCTGCTGACTGTCGTCGCACCCGGCAATCCTGCCATCCGGGTACGACACCGGACGAGCGCGCTCAGGCGTTGTTGAGGTACTGGGTCACGAACGCGGCGATCGCGTCGGCGATGAGCTGCACGGCGATGGCGGCCAGCAGCAGACCGGCGATCCGGGTCAGCACCTCGATGCCGCCGGGGCGCAGCACCTTGACGATCCCGCCGGAGAAGCGCAGCACCACCCACACGGTCACCATCACCGCGACGATGGCGAGCCCGATGGCGAGGTAGTCGACGGCGCCGCCGGCCTGCTGCACGAACAGCATGGTCGCCACGATGGCGCCCGGCCCGGCCAGCAGCGGGGTGCCGAGCGGCACCAGCGCGATGTTGGAGGTGACCTGGTTGCTCGGGTCGTCCGCCTTGCCGGTCAGCAGCTCCAGCGCGACCAGGATCAGCAGCAGGCCGCCCGCCGCCTGGAGGGCGGGCAGGTCGACGTGCAGGTACGCCAGGATCGTCTGCCCCGCCACCGCGAAGATCACGATGACCCCGAGCGCCAGCGCCACGGCCTGCCAGGCAGCCCGGTTCCGGTCGCGCGCGGGCAGCGGCCCGGTCAGCGCGAGGAAGATGGGCATCATTCCGGGCGGGTCGACGATCACCAGCAGGGTCACGAAGACCTCGCCGAAGAGCTTGAGATCCACGCGGACACGGTAGCCGTGCCGTCGGATCGCTTCAGCTCGAAGCGACAGGGGTCACCCCGCGGGCCAGCGCGACGATCCGCTCGTACGCCTCGGGCCCTGTGGTGTGCGCGCCGAGCCGCACGGTCTTGTGCGTGCCGTGGAAGTCGGACGAACCGGTGACCAGCAGTCCCAGGTCGGCGGCGAGCCCGCGGACGTGCTCCCGCTCGGCCCGGTCGTGGTCCTCGTGGTCGGCCTCCAGCCCGGCCAGGCCGGCCGCGGCCAGGTCCGCGATCAGCTCGTCCGGCACGATCCGGCCGCGCCGGCTGGCCTTGGGGTGGGCGAAGACGGGCACGCCGCCGGCCGCCCGCACCAGCGCCACCGCCTGGAACACCTCGATGTCGTCCTTGGGCAGCCGGTACCGCTCGCCGAGCCAGTCCGGCCCGAACGCCTCGGTGGTGGTGGCGACCAGACCGGCCCGGATCAGCGCCTGCGCGATGTGCGGGCGGCCGACGGTGCCGCCGCCCGCACCGGTCAGGATCTCCGTCCAGCTCACCGGGATGCCGTCGGCCTGGAGCAGCCGGACGATGCGCTTCCCGCGTTCCTCGCGGGCCCGGCGGACCCGGGCCAGTTCCGCGGCCAGGTGCGGCTCGGCCGGGTCGAACAGGTACGCGAGCAGGTGCAGCGGGATCGCCGGTTCGGCGCCGAACCACCGGCAGGAGATCTCCGCGCCGCGGATCAGGGTGAGCCCGGGCGGCAGCGCGGCGACGGCGGGCGCCCAGCCGGCGGTGGTGTCGTGGTCGGTGAGTGCCACCACGTCGAGCCCGGCGTCGGCGGCGGCCCGGACCAGCTCGGCGGGGGTCAGGGTGCCGTCGCTGGCGGTGGAGTGGGTGTGCAG
Organism: Micromonospora sp. ATLC20; assembly: GCF_057196585.1. Classification (NCBI taxonomy): domain Bacteria; kingdom Bacillati; phylum Actinomycetota; class Actinomycetes; order Micromonosporales; family Micromonosporaceae; genus Micromonospora; species Micromonospora sp. ATLC20. Next base: position 1,451 of record NZ_JBXUOV010000140.1, on the reverse strand, counting down.
GTCGATGCGGGCGGGGACGCTCACCCGCCCGACGCTACGCCCCGTCCGGCACCGTGGGGACGTCGGCCACCACCACCGGGCGGTCCTCCGGCGCCAGCCCCTCGACCTTCGAGGCAGTGGGCCGGTCACCGGCCAGCACCCGCTCGGGCTTGACCCGGACCAGCCCGCCGGTCGCGTCCACGTGCAGCGCCACCCCGGCCCGCGTCCAGGACACGCCGCCGGCCAGCAGCGGGCCGGCCGGGTGGGTGACCGGGCTGGCCGGGTCGCGCAGGTCGACCAGGAGGGCAGTGCGCGACGTGCCGTTGGCGAGCAGCCACCGGCCGTCGAAGGAGACGGCGCCGAGTCCGTCGGTGGCAAGCTTCAGACCGCATCCGGTACGCACCGGGGCGAGGTCGCGGGCCGGGTCGAGCAGGGCCAGGCAGTGCTCCTCGTCCCGCCCGGCGGCGACCAGGCCGACCACCCGGCCGTCGGGCCGGGTGCCGTAGACGGTGCGGACGTCCGGGTTCACCGGGCCCGGCTGCCCGCCCAGCGCGCGGTTCCAGACGCTCATCCCGCCGTCGCCGGGCTGCTGGATCAGCACCGCGTCGCCGGTGAAGCCGACCGGCACGGCACCCTCCGGCGCGGCGATCCGGACCGGCGCGATGAGCTGGCCGGCGACCACACCGGCGGCGATCAGGTCCGTGCCGTCCCGCCAGGCGACCTGGCGTCCGTCCGGGGAGACCGCCACCGCGTCCGCGGCGGCGAGCATGACCTGCGGCGCGGAGCCACCGACCGGCACCCACCAGAGGGTACGGCCGGCGACGGTGGCCGCCGAGGTGAGCAGCCAGCCCTCCTGCTCGTGGATCCGCTGCGCCCGTTCGACGCCGCTCACGCCGGCCAACTGCCGCCGTTCGCCTCCGCTGGTGTCCAGCCGGTCACCGACGAGCAGGTCGAGTTCGGCGCGGACCGGCCCGAAGCGGGTGATCGAGGACGGCCCGGAGGGCTCCGGGGACGGGAAGAGGACGGGCGGGTCGCCGAGCACCACTGTGGGCGTGCCGCCGTCGCCGCCCGACGCGCTGAACTGGGCCACCCCGGTGGTGACGAACACGGTGGCGACGCCGGCCAGGGCCAGGCCGGTGAGCGTACGCCGCCGGCCCGTGCGCCGGGCCCGGCGCAGGATCTCCCCGGCCGGGTCGGCGGGCAGCGGGCGGGACGTCTCGACGCGGCGGGACAGGGTCTCCCGCAGCGCCCGCTCCAGCTCGTCGTCGCTCACGGGGAATGGACGCTCCGGGCTGCCCGTCCGGTTGTCACCGTGCTGCCGGGTGCCGCTCATCGGCTCTTCGCCGCGATCGGGACGGCGGGGCGGACCGGAGCCGCGGGTGGGGCCGGTCGCGGCACCCGGGCGGCGGGCTGCCGCGCCGGGGTACGGGCCGGCTCGGTGCCCTGGGCCGGCGGGACGGACCGGCCGCCCG
>NZ_JBXUOV010000139.1:0-15162 GCF_057196585.1 Micromonospora sp. ATLC20 | reverse complement strand
CCCGCCCGGCGGGCAGGTCGTGCCGGCCGGCGGGCTGCGGCTGGTGGCGTTCGACGGCTGCGACGAGGCGCTGCGGCAGCTCCGCACGGCCGCGAAGGCGGCGGTCGGCCCGTGGGGCTTCGGGCCGGACGTCCTCCGGCAGTTCAGCGCGGAACGGGCGGCGATCGGCGGCAACGTCCCCAAGGACGCGAGCGCGGCGGCCGCGCCGGGCTACTCCGGCACCAACGTGCACGAGGCCGGTGTGGACGAACCGGACATGGTCAAGACCGACGGGCGGCGGATCGTCACGGTCACCCGGGGCGTGCTGTCGGTGGTCGATCCGGCGAGCCGCCGCGTGACCGGCCGGCTGGCGCTCGATCCCGACGCCGAGCGGTTCGCCGGTGACGAGGGGAGCCTGCTGCTGCACGGCGACCGGGCGCTCGTGCTGCTGCACGCGGGACGGATCGTCAAGGGCCCTGTACCGGACGGGCAGACCCGCCCGGGCAGGACCCCGCAGGCCCGGCTGGTCCTGCTGGACCTCGCCGGACCGCCCCGCGTGGTCGGGGAGTACCGGATCGACGGTCTCCTGGTCGACGCCCGGCAGTCCGGCACGACCGCCCGGGTGGTGATCCGGTCCGCGCCCCGGCTCGACTTCCCCTTCCGCTCCGACCGTAAGACCGACGCCCAGCGGATCGCCGCCAACCGGGCGATCATCGACAAGGCTGCGCTCGACGACTGGCTGCCCCGCTACGAGATCCGCGACGGCGTGCGGACCGTCGGCACCGGACGGGTGGGCTGCGACCGGGTCAGCCGGCCGGCCGGCTTCTCCGGCGCCTCGATGGTCACGGTGCTCAGCTTCGACCTGGGCGCGTCCGCGCTCGACGCCGGTGACCCGGTCACCGTGGTCGCCGACGGTGAGACCGTCTACAGCAACGGCCCGCGCCTCTACGTCGCCAACGACCAGCGCTGGCGGACGTGGCGTGGCGCGCCGTCCGGGGCGCGTGACGCCGGCACCGAGATCTACCAGTTCGACACCGCGGGGGCAACGCCACGCTTCGTCGCCGCCGGGTCGGTGCCCGGCTGGCTGATCGACCAGTACGCGTTGTCCGAGTGGGACGGTCACCTGCGGGTCGCCACCACCACCGGCGACACGTGGCGGCGGGAGAGGTCCTCCCAGTCCGGCGTCTACGTGCTGCGCGCCGACGGGGCCACGCTGAAGCGGGTCGGCGCGGTCACCGGCCTCGGCAAGGGCGAGCAGATCTTCGCGGTGCGGTTCGTCGGCGGCACCGGATACGTGGTCACGTTCCGGCAGACCGATCCGCTGTACGGCGTGGACCTGCGCGACCCGGCCGCGCCCCGGGTGACCGGTGAGCTGAAGATCAACGGGTACTCGGCGTACCTGCACCCGGCCGGTGACGGCCGCCTGATCGGGGTCGGCCAGGACGCGACCGACCAGGGACGGGTGACCGGCACGCAGGTGTCGCTGTTCGACGTGGCCGACCCGGCCCGGCCGGCCCGGATCGCGCAGCACCACATCCCCGGCGGCTGGTCCGAGGTGGAACACGACCCGCACGCGTTCCTGTACTGGGAGCCGGAGCGCCTGGTGGTGCTCCCGGTGCGGCAGCCGGGCGTGGTCACCGACCGCGCCGACGGTGCCGGGCGTGCGCCGTCCGGCGGTGTGCTGGCGCTGCGCGTCGGCGACAAGGGCTTCACGGTGGCCGGGGCCGTCGACCACCCGGGCGCCCTGGCCGACGGCGGCAGGGAGTGGGCGCCGATCCGCCGCTCGCTGATGGTCGACGGCGTGCTCTGGACGGTCTCCGACGTCGGCCTCAAGGCGACCGCCCTGTCCGGCATGACCACCCTGGCCTGGGTGCCGCTGACCTGACACCGGCCGGACCTCGCCGCGCGCGTGGGCGCGCGACGAGGTCCGGCACGTCACTGTTCCAGCGCCGCCTCGGCCGCCGCGACCTGCGGCCCCACCCGCAGCGCGTAAGCGACCACGCCGCCGAGCAGGAACGTCGTGGCGGTGACCGCGGCGATCCGGTTGCCCGGCTCCTGTGCCATCCACAGCGCCACCTGCCGCCACTCCGGCCCGCCCGGCGCGACCAGCAACGCGCCCAGCGCGGCCCAGGCGGTCGGCACCTGCCAGGCGGCCCGTGCTCCGGCGAGCGCGGCACCGAGTCCGACCAGCCCGATCAGGCCACCGGTGTTGCGGGCCAGCACGGACAGCGGCCCGAAGTCGGCGCCGAGCACGCGGGCGGCGGCCAGCAGGCCGACCACCAGTGCGCCGTACCCGAGCAGGTGCCCGGCCCGGCGCGGCGCCCACTGCCACGCGGCGGTCCGCTCCAGCGCCGGGTCGGTGCCGGCGAGCGTCGGCCCGAGCGGCGCCACCGCCAGCGCGGTGGTGAGCACGGCCAGGCCGGCGGGCACCTCGGGGCGGTCGGTGAAGGCGGACCAGGCGGCGGCCATCACGGCGACGGCGACAGCGGATCCGGCCAGGGCAGCGGGTAGCCGGCGGGACCGCACGTACAGCGGCAGCCAGCGGGTCACGGCGCGGCCCGTCCGGTGAGCGCCGGCATCAGGTCCGGCTCGCACCGCGCGGCCGCGTCCCGCAACGCGGTGACCCGCCGTAACTGCTCCGGCCCGGGCAGGGCGCGCAGCTGCCGCACCCCGGCCCGGATCTCCTCCTGCTGCTCGTCGGCGTACCGGTATCCGGTCCAGGAGTCCCACAGCCGTACGGTCTCGGCGTCGAGCAGCCAGGCCGCGACGATCGCCGGGGCGATGTCGTCGCCACTGCGCCCGCAGCCGTACCACATGGTGCCGCCGCCCAGGGCGATGCGCTCGGCCACGTCGGCGACCCGGCCGCTGTCCGGGTCGACCTCCAGGAGGAACTGCACGGTGTCCGGGGCCGGCTTGGGCCGGTGCCACTGCTCGCTGTCGTTGCTGCCGATGGTGTCCAGCCGCAGTTCCACCGCGCGGGTCGGTGCGTTCGGCAGCTTCGCCAGCGCGTCGAGCCCGCGGCGGGCCTCGGGAGTGATCTGGGGCAGCAGGTGCGCGTTGACGGCGGTGACGCACACCTGCGGCGTGCCGTCGGCGCAGACGTAGCGGCGCGCAGACTGGTCGAGCTGCCAGATGCCGGCCGGACCCGGTGCGCTGATCAGCAGGAGTCCCGCGACACCGGCGGCGAGGCTCGCCGCCGCGCCGGCCCGGAGCGGCCACGACCGGCCCGCCGTCAGCAGCAGTCCGGCGAGGACCAGCCCGACACCCAGCGCCAGGCGGCTGAGCAGCAGCCGGTCGGACAGCGTCTCCCACGGCGTGTCCGGCGGCCAGGAGATCATGAGGGACGCGTTCGTCAGTCGGCTACCGGCCGGACCGCCGAGCATGGCGGTGCCCTCCTGCGCCACCAGGCCGGCGGCGGCCAGCAGCGGCGGCAGCAGCGGTGAGGACCACAGCCGGCCTACCGCCACGCCGACCCAGGCCGCGCCCACCAGCACCAGCACGTCGATCAGGGGCCCGGCGAATCCGCGTACGCCGAGGTAGGCGCCGCCGGAGGCGACCACCGCCGCGCTGGCGGCGACCACGAGCAGGTGCGCGGCGGCGGCGGCGACGCCGAGCGCTGTCATCGCCGGCAGCGCGCGCTGCCAGCGGGGCCGGCCGGTGCTGTTCATCAGCTCGTCGGCACGGGTACGGCGGTCCCGGCGGCCGAGCACCGCGCCACCGGCGAGCGCGAGCGGCATCAGCAAAAAGACGTTGGAGGCGTGCACGTAGCCCAGCCGCAGCCACTGTCCCTGCCAGAAGTCGTACATGCTGGCGGTGCCGAGGACGCCGACGGCGATCAGCAGCACCGCCACGACCGGCGCGTTGGAGCGGCGCAGTTCGACGCGTACCTGTCGGATCATCGGGCGCTCCGGTGCTGCTGGAGGAGGTACGAGTAGCCGCGCTCAGCGGCGCTGTCGCCGACGCCGCCGGTCTCGCCGTGGCGGACCAGGTCGGCGGGCAGGCCCTGGAACACGCGGGTGCCGTGATCCATCAGGATGACGTCGGAGCAGGCCGCCACCACGTCCTCCACCAGGTGGGTGGAGACCAGCACGCAGGCGTCCGCGCCGAGTTCGCGGATCAGCTCACGGAACTCGACCCGCTGTTCCGGGTCCAGGCCGACAGTCGGTTCGTCGAGCAGCAGCAGGTCCGGTTCGTTCACGATCGCCTGGGCGATGCCGGCCCGGCGCAGCATGCCGCCGGACAGCGACTTGAGCTTGGCGTCGGCCCGGTCGGTGAGGCGTACCCGGTCGATGGCCCGCTGGGCCGCGCCCGGCACCGCCGAGGCGGGCATCTCCCGCAGCCAGGCCACGTACTCGACGTACTCCCGGACGGTGAACCGGGGGTAGTAGCCGAACTGCTGCGGCAGGTAGCCGAGCCGGCGGCGCACCGGCCGCAGCTCACGCGACGCGGTGGCGTCCGCGCCGAGCAGCCGCAGCACGCCGGCGTGCGGCTTGACCACTGTGGCGAGCGCACGCATCAGGGTGCTCTTCCCGGCGCCGTTCGGGCCGAGCAGCCCGTGCACGCCGGCGCCGAGCGTCAGGCCCAGGTTGTCGACGGCCAGGTGCCGCCCGGCCTTCACCGACAGCCCCACCGCCTCGATCCGCCAGGCGTGCCGGGTCGGCGCCACCTCGTCGGCGCTCACTGCGCGTACCAATGTCGTCTCCTTCTCGGGGCAGGGTGGGCCACGGCGCCGGCGGGGCGCCGTGGCGTGGTTCCGGGGGCCGGCGTCAGCCGGCGGGCCGCCGCAGGTGTTCGGCGCGGAGCGCGGTCAGCGCGGTGAGCACGACGGCGGCCGCCGCCCAGGCGGGCATGGTGGCGGGCCGGAGCAGGGCCTCGGTCGCGGCGGCGGCGCGGGCCGCGTCGGTGTCGCCGGTGAACGACACGGCCGCGACCGCGGTGAGCCAGCCGCCGCCGAGGACGGCGGCGGCGAGCGGCACGCCGACGCGGCTGCCGAGCAGCAGCGTCGCGGCGGTGAACGTCAGGCAGGGCAGCAGCCACAGCGCGGGGTTGCGGCCCACGGCGAGCCCGGCCACCGCGAGCACCGGCGCGACCAGGAGCAGAACCGCGAGGGTACGGCGAAGCAGCAGTTCCATCCCGGCGCGGGCGGTGCCGGCGACCACCTCCCAGTTCGGGTTGGCGCGGCGGGACCAGGCCACCGCGAGCCCGGCCAGCGGCGCCACCGGCGCGAGCAGCAGCACCGCCGAGGGCTGCTCCGGGTAGTTGCGGTCCAGCAGCACCGCGGCGAGGATCGCCGTGCAGGTCATGGCCGCCCAGGCCAGCAGCGACCAGTCGGTCCAGCGCAGCCACCACCGTCGCAGCGGGCGCCGGCGCACCGGCTGCGGCCCGGTGCGGGCCTGTTCCAGGATCGTCACCCGGGCGTCGCCGAGCAGCGCCCGCAGTGGCGGGGCGGCCAGCTCGCCGAGCCGGTCGCGGCACTCGGCGCAGCCCTCCAGGTGCACCTCGATCGTCCAGGTGGTGGCGTCGTCGGGGCTGCCCGCCGCGTACGCGGCCAGTGCCGGCGGGGGAACGTGAGCGGTCATGCCAGTGCCTCCCGTAGCGCGTTGCGGGCACGCCGCGCCCGGCTCTTCACGGTGCCCTCCGGCACCCCCAGCAGGACGGAGGTCTCCCGGACGGTCAGTCCGTCCAGGACCATCGCGGCGAGCACCGCCCGCAGCTCCGGGGCCAGCGCGTCCAGTGCGGCGCCCACCTCCGAGCCGAACGACCCGGCGAGCGCCTCGTCCTCGGCGGCCGGCGTGCTGCGGACCGGAAGGACGTCGGTCGGCACCTCCTGCACCCGGGCGCGGCGGCGCAGCGCGTCGACCAGGCGCCGGGCCGCGATGGTCCAGATCCAGCCGGCCGCCGAACCACCCGGCGCGTCCGCGCCGTCGGAGCGCCGTAGCCCGCTGAACGAGCCGGCGGCCCGCCACACCGTGAGGTACGTGTCCTGGAGGACCTCGGCGACGATGCCGTCGTCGGCGCACCGCCGCCGCAGCCGGATCGCGAGCCACGGCGACGTCCGCCGGTACAGCTCGTCGAACGCGTCCAGGTCGGCGCGCGCGACCCGCCGCAGCAGTCGCTCCTCGTCCTGTTGGCTTCCTCCCACGCCTAGATGGTCGTTCACGGCACCTCCGACGGATCACGGCGCGGCGTGACCTGGGTCACACCGCGCCGTGGGTGGGTGTCCGTCACTCCGGTGCGGCGAACGGTCCCTTCGGTCCGAACGCCAGCGCGGCGAACCGCTCGCCGATGCGGCGGTCGGCGGTCGGGTCGGGGTGCAGCTCGTCGGGCAGCGGCAGTTCGGCGTAGTCGGCCTCGCCGTACAGCTCCAGCCCGTCGAGGTAGTGCAGGTTCGGGTCGGCGCCGGCCCGGGACGCCACGATCCGGGCCAGCTCGGCGCGGATGACGCGCAGCGAGAGCCGGCCGGATGCCACGTCGGCCGGGTTGCCGGTGGCCCGGAACCGCACCCGGCCGTCGACGAGGTCGACCGCGCCAGGGCCGGGCGTGTCCTCCTGGACCGGGCACAGGATCGACGACACGACCAGCAGCGGGGTCTCCGGATGCCCCTCCCGGATGGTGTCCAGGAAGCCGTGCACGGCGGGGCCGAACGCGCGCAGCCGCATCAGGTCGGCGTTGACCACGTTGATGCCGATCTTGACGCTGATCAGGTCGGCCGGGGTGTCGCGCATCGCGCGCGCGGTGAACGGGTCGAGCAGAGCGCTGCCGCTGAACCCGAGGTTGACCAGCTCCACGCCGGCGAGCGTGGCGGCGATCGCCGGCCAGGTGCCGGTGGGGCTCTCCGCGTCCGAGCCGTGGCTGATCGAGCTGCCGTGGTGCAGCCACATCCGGCGGACGCCCGTGCCGGCCGGCTCGACCGGCGCGTCGGTGCGCAGGGCCACCAGTTCGGTGATCTCCCGCTGCGGCAGCCAGATCACCACCTCCTTGTCGGTGGCGGGCAGGTCGGTGAAGCGCACCGTGGCGACCGGGCCCGGCTCGACGCCGGACGTGCCGGTGGCCAGGTCGACGGTGAGCACCTTGCCGCCGTCGGCGGTGGCCTGCCCGGTGAGGTGTCCGTCGACGACCAGGTCGTAGCGGCCGTTCGGACGCGGCCCGGTGCCCCGGTAGACCATCTTCGTGGGCAGCACGTCCAGCTCCACGACGGTGGCGCGGGTGCGGAACACCAGCCGTACGCCCGAGGGCATCGCCTCCGCCATCGTCAGCTGCGGGTCGACGTTCTGCGCCCGGGCCCACGCGGGCAGCCGGTGCGGCAGCACCCCGTCCGCTGTCTGTTCCAGGTCGAGCGCGCCGCGCAGCAGGTCGGTGGTGATCGGGGTGGTGAGGTGCGGGGATCCCATGATCCCGATCCTGCCCCCGGATTCGGGCGAGCGGCCACCTGATTTATCCGACAGGCCGGACTCGTGACGCTGGGTCAGTCCGTGAGCACCCGGTCCACGTACCGGGCAGTCATGGTGGCGAGGACGACGTCCGGGTCGGTGGCCCACACCTCGGCGTTGAAGATCTCCACCTCGACGTCACCGGTGTAGCCGGCGGCCTCCACCGCGCGGCGCAGCGGCGGGAAGTCGATGTGCCCGTCGCCCATCATGCCGCGCCCGAGCAGCACGTCGGCCGGCAGCGGGGTGAGGAAGTCGCAGATCTGGAAGCTCGCGATCCGTGCCCCGGCGCGGGCGATCTGCCGCCACACGTCCGGATCCCACCAGACGTGGAACGTGTCCACCACGACGCCGACCTGTTCGGCCGGGAACGCCTCGGCCAGGTCGAGCGCCTGTCCGAGCGTGGACAGCACCGCCCGGTCGGCACAGTACATCGGGTGCAGCGGCTCCAGCGCGAGGCGTACCCCGCGCTCGGCCGCGTACGGCGCCAGCTCGGCCAGCGCGTCGGCGACCCGCTGCCGCGCGCCCGCCAGGTCGCGTGAGCCGGGCGGCAGGCCACCGACGACGAGCACCAGGCAGGCGGCACGCAGTTCGGCGGCCTCGTCGATCGCGCGCCGGTTGTCCGCGAGAGCCGCGGCCCGTCCGGCGGCTTCGGCGGCGGTGAGGAACCCGCCCCGGCACAGCGACGACACCCGCAGCCCGGCGTCCGCGACGAGCCGCGCGGCGGCCGGTACGCCGATCTCCGCCACCGGCTCACGCCACAGCCCGATCGCCGGGATGCCGGCGCGCACACAGCCGGCGACCGCCTGCGCCACCGACCAGCGCTGCGTGGTGCGCTGGTTGAGCGACAGCCGCGCCAGCCGGGGGTCGGCGGTCATCCGGGCACGCCCGCGACGTCCAGGTACGCGTGCATCCGCCGCGCCGCCAGCTCCGGGTCACCGAGCAGCCCGGCGGCGTCGGCCAGCCGGAACGCCTGGACCAGGTGCGGGACGCCGCGCCCGCCGTGCAGCCCGCCGACCATGGTGAAGCCGGGTTGCCGCCCGTTGAGCCAGGACAGGAACGCGATGCCGGTCTTGTAGTACGGCGTGGGCGGGGCGAACAGGTGCCGGGACAGCGGCACCGTCGGGTCCAGGATGGCGCGGAACCCGGCCCTGTCGTCCGCGTCGAGCCGTTCCAGCGCGGCCGACGCGGCCGGGGCGATGGCAGCGAACGCGCCGAGCAGCGCGTGGCTGAACCGCTTCCCGTCGCCCTCGATCAGCTCCGGGTAGTGGTAGTCGTCGCCGGTGTAGACCCGCACGGCCGGCGGCAGCAGCTCTCGCAGCCGCACCTCCCGGCCCGCGTCGAGCAGCGACACCTTCACCCCGTCGACCAGGTCGGCGTGGGCGTGCACCAGCGCGGCGAACGTCGCCGTGGCCTCGTCCAGGTCGGTCGAACCCCAGTAGCCGGACAGCGCCGGGTCGAACATGTCGCCGAGCCAGTGCAGCACCACCGGCGCGCCGGCCTCCCGCAGCACCCGCTCGTAGACGCGCAGGTAGTCGTCCGGCCCGGTGGCGAGCGCGGCGAGGTGCCGGCTGGCCATCAGCACCGGCGTGGCACCGCACTCCTGGACCACCGCGACCTGCTCGGCGTACGCGGCGACCACCTCGTCGAGCGTGCCGGGGACGCCGGTGAGCTGGTCGGTGCCGGCCCCGGCGACGATGCGCCCGCCGCAGGCGGCGGCCTCGGCGGCGCTGCGCCGGATCAGCTCACGCGTGGCCGCCCAGTCCAGCCCCATCCCGCGCTGCGCCGTGTCCATCGCCTCGGCCACACCGAGGCCCCACGACCACAGGTCACGCCGCACCGCGAGCGTCGCGTCCCAGTCCAGCCCCGCCGGGCGGCCGGGGGAGTTGTCGGCGTACGGGTCGGCGACGACGTGCGCGGCCGCGTACGCGATCCGGCCGGCCGGTGGCCCGGACGGTCGTCGCCACGCGGGCGGTTCGCGCAGCGTCAGCTTCTCGGTGCCGCCGTCCGGTGTGGGCAGCGTGATCCGCGTGCTCACCGGGGGATCTCCTCGATCGTCACCCGCCGCCCCTCCCGCGCCGAGCGCAGCCCGGCCTCGGCGAGTTGCACGCCGCGCGCACCTGCCAGGAAGTCCCACGGGAACGGCTCGTCGTCGACGACGTGCCGCAGGAACGCCTCCCACTGCACCTTGAACGCGTTGTCGTGCTCGCCGTTGTCCGGCACGGTCTGCCACTGCGCGCGGAACGGCTCGGTGACCGGCAGGTCGGGGTTCCACACCGGCATCGGGGTGGCGCCGCGGTGCTGGATGCGGCAGTCGCGCAACCCGGCCACGGCGCTGCCGTGCGTGCCGTCGACCTGGAACTCGACCAGTTCGTCCCGGTGCACCCGGACCGCCCAGGAGGAGTTGACCTGCGCGACGATGCCGCCGGCCAGTTCGAAGATGCCGTACGCGGCGTCGTCGGCGGTGGCCCGGTAGCGGGTGCCGGTCTCGTCGACGCGCTCGGGGATGTGCGTGGCGGTGACAGCGGTGACGGCGGTGACCGGGGCGATGATCTGCTCCAGCACGTAGTGCCAGTGCGGGAACATGTCCAGCGTGATGCCGCCGCCGTCCTCGGCGCGGTAGTTCCAGCTCGGACGTTGGGCGGCCTGCCAGTCGCCTTCGAACACCCAGTAGCCGAACTCGCCGCGCACGGACAGGATCCGGCCGAAGAAGCCGCCGTCGACGAGCCGCTTGAGTTTGCGCAGGCCGGGCAGGAACAGTTTGTCCTGCACGACGCCGTTGCGGACGCCCTTGGCGGCGGCGAGCCGGGCCAGCTCCAGCGAGGCGAGGAACCCCTCGGCGAGCGGCTTCTCGGTGTAGACGTGCTTGCCGGCCTCGATCGCGGCCCGGATCGCCTTCTCCCGCGCGGTGGTCACCTGCGCGTCGAAGTAGATCTGGTGGGCGTCGTCGGCGAGCGCCGCGTCCAGGTCCGTCGTGTACGCCGTCAGTCCGTGCCGGGCGGCGATGGCGGCGAGCCGGTTCTCGTCGCGGCCGACGAGGGTCAGCTCGGGCCAGATGCGGCTGCCGTCGCGGGCCGGCACGCCGCCCTGGTCCCGGATGGCGAGCAGGGACCGGACGAGGTGCTGCCGGTAGCCCATCCGGCCGGTGACGCCGTTGAGGATGATGCCGACGGACGTGCGTTCCACTGGGCCTCCCCGCAGGTGAATGCGCTTTCAGTAAGCGCTTTCAGGGTGCTACCGTAGCCAGGCCGGAACACCGGGTCAAGACGTTCCGCAGGGAGACGCATCGATGTCGCACGTGACGCTGGAAGACGTGGCCAGGGCGGCCGACGTCTCCCTGGCCACCGCCTCCCGGGCGCTCAACGGCAGGCGTGTCACCCCGCACCTGCACGACCGCGTGCTGGCCGCCGCCGCGCGCCTCGCGTACACCCCGAACGCCCACGCCCGCGCGCTGGCCGGCGCGTCCCGGCGCAGCGTCGGCGTCGTCTGCCACGACGTCACCGACCCCTACTTCGCCGCCGTCGCCGGCGGCGTCATGCGGGTCGCCGCCGACAACGACCTGCTGGTCATGCTCGCCAGCACCTTCCGCGACCCGGAACGCGAGATCGCGTACGTGTCGATGCTGCGCGCCGAACGCGCCCCGGCGATCCTGCTCATCGGCTCCGGCTTCGAGGATCCGCGCTGGGAGCGGGCGATGGCCGCCGAGCTGGCGCCCTACCTCGACGGTGGTGGCCGGGTCGCGGTGGTCAGCCGGCACCGCACCCTGAAGGTCGACAGCGTGCTGCCGGAGAACCGGGCCGGCGCCGCCGAGCTGGCCCGCACGCTGCTGGGCCTGGGGCACCGTCGCTTCGCGGTGCTGTCCGGTCCGCCCGAGCTGACCACTGTCGCCGACCGGCTCGGCGGGTTCCGCGACGAGCTGGCCGCCGCCGGTGTGGCGCTCGACCCGGGCGCGGTGGCCGAGGCGGCGTTCACCCGCGACGGCGGCTACCGGGCGATGACCGAGCTGCTCGACCGCGGGCTCGACGCCACCTGCGTCTTCGCGTGCACCGACGTGATGGCCGTCGGCGCGTACGCGGCGCTGCGCGACCGCGGGCTGTCGGTCCCCGGCGACGTCTCGGTCGCCGGCTTCGACGACATCCCGGTCGTACGTGACCTCACCCCGCCGCTGACCACAGTGGCGCTGCCGCTGCATCGGCTCGGCGAGGAGGCGATGAAGCTGGCCCTGACCGAGAACGCAGGCCGCCGCCGCCGGATCGTGCGCCTGCCCGGAGAGGTGGTGCTGCGCGCCAGCACCGCGCCTGTGGCCTGAGCCCGGCCGGTAGGGTGCCGTCATGATCGAGGACGCGCCGTGCCGCTGACGAACCCCTGGCTGACCGGACCGACGCCGACGAGGAAGCTGGACCGGGGCCGCCTGGAGGAACGCATCCTCAACCTGCTGTCGTCGCAGAACATGTGCGTGCTCGCCACGGTGGGGCCGGACGGGCCGCTGGCCACGCCGGTGCGCTACTACCCGCTCGGCTTCACGCTGATGTTCACCGCCGCGCCGCGCTCACCGAAGATGCGCAACATCGCCGCCGACCCGCGGGTGTCCGTGGGTGTCTTCGCGCCGCTGGTCGGGCTGGCCAGCAGCCGCGGCGCGCAGGTGTTCGGCACCGCCCGGGTACTCGGCCCGGAGCACCCCGACCGGGCCCGCCACTGGGCCGCGTTCCGGTGGGAGAACGAACACGCCGAGCGGGGGAGGTCGTTGTCCGAGCCGCCCGAGGACCCGCTCGTCGTGATCGAGGCCGACCGGATCGTCTACACCGAACACTGGCTGCGCCGCGAGGGCTACGCCCCACGCCAGCACTGGCGCCGCTGACGCCGTTGACGCCGCTGACGCCGCTGCCGCCAGGCGGCCGGAACACTACGGGCCAGCGGGGGAGCGGGTGGCGTGCAGCAGGTTGCCGGCCAGCCGCAGGTCCGCGCCGCCGACCCGGGCGAGCACGTCGATCGGGTCGACAGTGACGTGCGTCCAGAGCGGCTCGGGGAAGGCCGCGCGCAGCATGTCCGCGTCCAGGCCCCAGCCCTCGCCCGCGTCCGGCGACACCGCCAGCACGAACACCACGCCGCCGGGCGCGGTCAGGCGCGGCAGCAGCGCCAGGTAGTCGCGTACGGCAGCGCCCCGCCGGTCCAGCGAGTGCAGCAGGCCGGAGTCGAACACCGAGTCGTACGGCACCGGCGGCACCGGGATCGCCGTCGCGTCGCACACCTCGAAGCGCACCGGCAGACCCGCCGCGGCAGCCTTGGCCCGGGCCTGGTCGATAGCCACCGGCGAGATGTCGACGCCCGTCACGTCGTGGCCGCGGCGGGCCAGCGCGAGCGCCAGCTCACCCGTGCCGCAGCCGACGTCGAGCACGCGCGGGCCGCGTACCCCGGTGTCCAGGACCGCGGCGAGCGCCGGCTGCGGGCCGCCGATCTCCCAGGGCGGCCGGTCGGTGGCCCGGTAGAGGCGGTCGTAGTGGACGTCGTCCTGCTCGTCGGTCATCGCGTACCCCCTCGGTCGGCGCGGCCACCCCGAGCGTGTCACGTCCGGCGGCGATCAGTGCCCCGCCGGGGGTCAGAACCGCAGGCGGCGCAGGTAGCGGTAGCCGACGGCGGCGGTCTGCTGCGGCGTCACGTCAGGGGTGTCGTTCTCCACGATGTACTCCATCACCTGGTGCCCCCGGAAGATCCGCGCGAAGTCGATCATCCCGGTGCCCAGGTCGGCCATGTCGCCGGTGGCCGGGTCGCGATCCTTGACGTGGTACTGCAACACCCGCTGCGGCGCCGAGCGGATCACGTCGAGCGTGAAGCCCTCCGGGTCGTCGGCGCCCTCGCCGGAGGTGATGCCGCCGGTGACCGCCCAGTAGATGTCGATCTCCAGGTGGACCAGGCGCGGGTCGAGTTCCTCGGTCAGCACGTCCCACGGTCGGCGCCCGTTGCCGAAGTCGATGGTGAACTCGTGCGCGTGGTTGTGGTAGCCGTACCGCAGGCCCGCCTTGCGCGCGGCGGCGGCCTCGACGTTCATCTGCTCCGCCCAGCGCTTCCAGTCGTCCTCGCGGTCGGAGTTCAGGTACGGCACCACCATGAACCGCTGGCCCAGCGTCCGAGCGTTCGCGATCTTCTGCTCCAGCGCGGCGGCGTCGGCGGCGATGCCGTCGTGGCTGGAACTGGCCTTGATGCCGATGCCGTCCAGGAAGCGGCGCAGCTCCCGGGCGGTACGGCCGAAGTAGCCGAGCGCCAGCTCGACCCGCGGGTAGCCGATGCGGGCCAGGTGCGCCAGCGTCGCGTCGTAGCCGGGCGAGCCGTTGAGCGCGTCGCGGACCGTCCAGAGCTGGAGGCTGATCAGTTCCTTCGGCACCGGGCGCCGGCCGTGGTGGTGCCCGCCGCCGGCCTGGGCGGCAGTCGCGCCGAGCCCGGTGGCGAGCCCGATCCCGGCGAGCGCGGCCAGGGAGCCGCGCAGCAGGTCGCGCCGGTCCAGCGACTGCCGCAGCGCGGCCTGTCCGTCGAATCCGTAGCACATGGTCGTACTCCTTCGTCGCCTGTGCGCCGACGCTACAAAAGCCATGTCGATATGTCTATGGCTTTCGGTGCTACGTATCCAACTTTCGATCTGGATAGCAGAAAGTTGGCGCTGCGCGTCGCCGGTGCCGCGTGGCAGGCTCAGGACGTGGCCGCATACGACGTCGCTCTCGTCCTGCTCGTCGACCCGTCCGGCGCGATCCTCATGCAGCACCGCGACGGCAACACCTCGGTGTCGCCGTACCAGTGGAGCCTGCCCGGCGGCAGCATCGAGCCCGGCGAGACACCGGAGCAGGCCGCCCGGCGCGAGCTACGCGAGGAGACCGGGCTGACCGCCGGTGACCTGCACCTGCTGTGGAGCGGCCCCCGCCCGCACGAGGACGGCTTTCCGCACACCGTCACCGTGTACGTGTTCCGCGGCGCCACCGACGCCCGGCAGGAGGACGTCGTGCTCGGCGAGGGACAGGCGATGGTGTTCGTCCCCCGCGACCAGGTGCTCGACCGCGAGCTGGCGGTGAGCGCCGCGAAGGTGCTGCCGCTGCACCTCGCGGAAACCGCCTAACGCCCGGTCAGCGCCCCGGCCAGCACGCCGGCGAACCGGGGGAGCAGCTCGTCGTCCGGCAGATGATCCGGGTTGATCTCGGTGACCGACAACCCGGCGAATCGCGGGCTCGCCACCAGCTCCGCCAGCGTCGCCGCCGCCTCGTCCAGGCTGAGCCCGAACGGCTCCGGCACGTCCGCCAGCGGCGCGTCCACGAAACTCAGCACGTCCACGTCGAAGTGCACCACGAACCGGTCGGCCGCGCCCTCGGCAACCGACCGGGCCCGGCGCGCCGCCGCCCGCGCGTCGGCGTGCACCTCGTCGGCCGGCACGTACGCCAGCCCCAGCTCCGCCACCAGCTCACGCTCGTGGTCACCGCGGGGCAGCGAGTCCCCGTACACCACCACCCGCTCCGGCGACAGCAGCGGCACCGCCGGCCCGACACCGGCCACCTCGGGCAGCGTCCCCGGCAGGCCCAGCATGTGCGCCAGTCCCATCGCGTCCAGGTTGCCGTTCGCGCGGGTCACCGGCGTGTAGAGATCCGGGCCGCCGTCCACGTACACCAGCGCGGGCGACAGCCCGGCCCGCGCGCAACCGGCGACCAGGCCGACGGTCACCGTGCAGTCGCCGCCGAGCACCAGCGGCGCGCGCCCCCGGCCCAGCGCCGCCGCGACC
>NZ_JBXUOV010000138.1:0-15163 GCF_057196585.1 Micromonospora sp. ATLC20 | reverse complement strand
GGGTGGTGGGCGACGAGCCGGGCCAGCGCGGCGACCGCGCGGCCGGCGGGGGCCAGCGCGGCCTCGGCGGGCAGCGGCGTGTCGACGGTACGTGCAGCGGCGTGTCGGTGCAGCGTCTCGGCCATGACAAGCATCCTGTCGACGCCGCCGCGCCGGCACATGAGCGACGAGACGGTACTGCGCTGAGTACGCGTACCCAGTGCCGACTACGACGAACCCTTGTCACCGGCGCGCGACGTCCCTCTGAAGACGCCCGTGACAGTGCTGCGACCTGCACCGCAACCCGACCGGCCAGGACGGCCGGCGGCGCCCCTCAGGAACATCGGCATGATCCGAGCAGTGTCGGCACCACACCGCACGCGAGACAGGCGTCAGGGTGGGGCGGCCGAACGGTCCGAGGCGTGGGCGCCAACACCTGCACCTTCGGCCTCGGCGGAGTCGGCCGTGGCGGGTCTGGGAGCGGGAGCCGCCGGGCCGCCTCCACCTGCTCCTTGGTTGCCCTCGCCCAGCCGCGTGCCTTGACTTCCTTGGCCAATCGCTTGATGCCGATGTTCGGCTTCTTTGCCTCGATCTTACGGACGACCTCGGCCAGGGAGCGCAATTCGCGGGTGGACATGCCGCACGTGGCTTCCTGATGCGCCCGGGCAGGGGAAGTGGTCACCCTACCGGCCCTGGAGGGCTTCGTCTGAAGTGGAGGACGACCGGTGGACGGGGATACCACTGTTATGGTTCCGCCTGCCTTCGTCCGCGTCGTCGTCCTCGTCGTCGACTGTGACGACACCGCCGAGGGCTGGGGTTTGGTTGTGGCACGGCCGGGCTGCTTGATGGGGCGGGCGGGGTGGGAGCTCAGCGCCTGCCTTATCTGTTTCGCGGAGACGTTCGGCCAACCACTCTGTTGGAGATGACGCGCGATCGTCGCGTCCTTGATCCCGCGCATTCGCGCTTGCAGCTCGCGGGCGGCATCGGCGAGGCGGCGTTGGCTGAGCGCATTCCCGCCACTGGGCCGGGCGGTTGAGGCGCCCCGAAGCGATGGACGGGACCCGGCAACTCGCTCCGACGGCTTGATTCGGTCTAGCCAGGTGTCGGGAGTGCGGTCAATGCGGTCGTCATTCTCCCAGTCGTGCCGGAAGTCGGCGGAGTCACGGCCCTCCGCATTTGCATACCAGTTGGCGATGGTGCGCCTCATGACCAAGGTGCCCTCCGATGTGGTCTCGATTCGATGCCACCCTGAGGCACTGGACAGTATGGTGCCTAGACACTATTCGAAACCACCGATCGCTCCTGGACTGGCGACAAACGGTTCTCTTCCTCAATTGCGCCTACGCTGAGCCATTCCCATTTTGATCATGTTGGTCATGCTCGGCACCTTCCCAGATTCAGACGGGTTCGCGATGCCGCCCGCTGGCAGCCACTATCGCCTCGGCCACCTCGTCGGCACGGGTGCGCCGGCCGATCCAGGTGGCCAGGTTCGACTTCTGCACCGCCCAGGCGACCACGTGCTCTCCCGTCGAGGTCGTGACGGTCAGGCCGCCGTACCCCGGCGCGGCATCGACCACGTCGGTGAGCGCCACGCGCCGCTGCCCGTACGGATTCCGCACGATCAGCTCCGTCCCGGTCAGGATCACCGCGGGGTGCAGGGAGAAGCGCCACCAGGCGGCCAGCGCACCCACGCCCGCGAGCAGGCTCACCGGGACGCTGTCCCACAGGAGCCAGGCGACGGCCATCGACAGAGGAATGAGGGCGAGCACACCGACCCGCCCGAGCGCGGAGACCCGCCACGTCCGAGACATGACCGGGATCGTAGCGATCTTCAGGTATGCCGCGTTGCCCTCGCCAACCACGCTCAGTCACCATGGCGACACTCGTCTGGTGCGTCGTCCCTGGTCCGGTGACACTTCGCCCATGACAGACGGCAAGCGTGAGCGCGCGAACGAGCGCTTCGAGAAGGTGGCCGAGGAGACCTCGGAGACCGTGACCCACGCGGCCACGGTGCTGGAGGAGGAACTCGCGGCGGGGCTGGCCGGCGCGCGCCGACTCGAGGAGAAACTGACCGAGAGCCGGCGCGTGGACCCGGAGGCGTTCGACGAACTCGTCGCCCGGGTCCGCACCGACGGGCACGCCCTGATCGACACCGTGGTCGGGCAGCTGAAGATGGCCGACGACCAGCGCGGCGAGGTGATCCGGCGGTACACGTCGGACGCCCACGACGCGCTGGACACCGTACTCAATCTGGCGCGGCTGGCCCCCGAGGTGGCAAACGGGCTCGCGGACCGGCTGGCGTCGCCGGCCCCGAAGCGGCCGGCGGACCGGTAGCCGCGCGATGGCGCCGACCACCGGGGTGGCCGGCGGGCACGTGGAACGGATGCTGGAGCGCTATCGCGGGCTCGCCCTCGGCGCGCTGCTCGACGACGTGCCCGACGGCGGCCCGCGCTACCTCTACGACCTGGTCGCGGAATACCCCCGGCGCTGGGGCAAGGGGCTGCGCGCCGCGCTGTGCCTTGCCACGTGCCGGGCGTTCGGCGGCGGCGACGCGGTGGGCCTCAACGCCGCCGTGACGGTGGAGCTGTTCCACAACGCCTTCCTCATCCACGACGACATCCAGGACGAGAGCGAGCAGCGGCGCGGCGGGCGGACACTGCACGCCGAGTACGGCGTGGGCGTGGCCCTGAACGTCGGCAACATGACCAACCTGCTGGCGCTGCGGCGGCTGGCCGCGAACCGGGCGGCGCTCGGCTCCGGGATCGCCTGGCGGCTGTTCACCGAGACCGAGCTGATGATGCGCCACTCGCTGGAGGGCCAGGCCATCGAGATCGGCTGGATCCGCGACAACGTGTGCGACCTGGACGCGGACGACTACTACCGGATGTGCCTGAAGAAGACGTCCTGGTACACGTGCATCTACCCGTGCCGCACCGGGATTCTCGTGGCGACCGGCCGGGAGAACGCCGTCGACGTGCTCGACCGCTACGGCTGGTACCTGGGCGCGGCGTTCCAGATCCAGGACGACGCGCTCAACCTCACCGGCGACTACGCCCGGTACGGCAAGGAGATCGCCGGTGACCTGTGGGAGGGCAAACGCACGCTGATCCTGATCGACTTCATGCGGCGGTGCACCCTGGAGGAACGCGAGCGGCTCGTGCGGTTGCTGAGCCGGACCCGGGCGGAGCGCACCGACGCCGAGGTGCGCTGGCTGCACGGGCGGCTGCTCGCGTACGACTGCGTGGAGTCGGCGCGGCGCAGCGCCCGGGATCTCGCGCTGGCCGCCCGGCGTGAGGGTGAGCGGGCGCTGGGCGCCGCCGCCGACACCGAGGACGGCCGTTTCCTGCTGGAGCTGACCGACTACGTGGTGGAACGCGCCCGCTAGGCGCCCAGGATCCCGCGCAGCCAGGCGAGCTGTTCGCGCTGGTGTTCCGCCTCGCCGCCCTCGTGGTCGTTGAACTCGTACACCCGCACGTCCTTGTCGCCGCCGTAGCGGTGGTAGGAGGCGAAGCAGGTCGACGGCGGGCAGACCTGGTCCCGCAGCGCGATCGAGAACAGCGCCGGCGCTGTGGCGCGCGGCGCGAGCACGGCGGCGTCCAGGTAGGACAACGTGCGGAACACCTGGTCGGCGCGGTCGCGGTGCAGCGCGAGGTACTCGACGACCTCGGCGTACGGGCTGTCCGGGCCGGCGACACGCACGCCCCGGCGGATGTCGCACAGGAACGGCACGTCCGGCATGACGGCCACGACGTCCGGGCACAACGCGGCGGCGGCCAGGGCCAGGCCGCCGCCCTGGCTGAAGCCGGTCACCGCCACCCGCGCCGGGTCGACGGCCAGGTGCCGCCGGGCGGCCTCGGCGAAACGCACCGCGTCGGTGATCAGCCGCCGGTAGTAGTGGTCGGCCGGATCGTCGACGCCCCGGGTGAGGAAGCCGGGCACGGTGCCGGCCGGGTAGGGGTGCGGGTCGGGCGTGCCGCCGGTGGCGGCGCTCCAGCCCTGCCCCCGGCTGTCCATGATCAGGTGCGCGAAGCCCGCCGCGGCCCAGAACAGCTTCTCGTGCGGCAGGCCGCGGCCCCGGCCGTAGCCGAGGTACTCGACCACGCAGGGCAGCGGCCCGTCGGCCCCGGCCGGCAGGTGTAGCCATCCGCGTACCGGCTCGCCGCCGAAACCGGGGATCGTGGCGGCGTACGTCCGGATCTGGGTCAGGCCGGTGCCGACCGGCTCGTAGACCGCCGCCTCCGGGTCGCCGCCGCCGTCGAGCGTGCGCGCCCAGAACGCGTCCAGGTCCGCCGGCACGTCCAGCTCCGGCCGGTACGCCAGGCAGCCGGCCAGGTCGAGGTCGGTCAGCGGCATGACGCGGCCTCCCGGACGGCGTCGGCGAACCAGCCGGTGATGGTGCTCGGGTGGGTGATGGCGGTGCCGACCACCACCGTCCACGCGCCCGCCCGCAGCGCCTGCGCGGCCTGCTCCGGGGTGTGGATGCGGCCCTCGGCGACCACCGGGACGTCGACCGCGGCGGCGAGCCGGGCGACCAGGTCCAGGTCCGGCCCGTCGCCCTTCGTGGTGTACGCGGTGTAACCGGCAAGCGTGGTGCCGACCAGATCGGCGCCGCCAGCGGCGGCGGCCACGCCCTCGTCGAACGTGGAGCAGTCCGCCATCACCAGCGCGCCGGTGCGCTCGTGCACGGCGGCGATCGTCTCGGCGAGCGTCCGGCCGTCGGGCCGGGGCCGGGACGTGCCGTCGAGCGCGACGACGTGCGCCCCGGCGTCGGCGACGGCGAGCGCGTGCTCCAGCGTCGGGGTGATGAAGACGTCGTCGTCACCGTCCTTCCAGAGCCCGATCAGCGGCAGGTCCACCGCCGCGCGGATGGCCGCGATGTCCGCCAGTCCCTGCGCGCGGATGCCGGCGGCGCCGCCGCGTGCGGTGGCGAGCGCGACCCGGCGCATGGTGTCCGGGTCGCGCATGGGCTCACCCGGGTACGCCTGGCAGGAGACGACCAGGCGGTCACGGAGCTGGTCGACGAGCGTGTTCATGAGACCTTCCAGGCGAGCGAGGCGGCACCGAGCAGCGGCGCGTCGGGGCCGAGGGCGGAGGCGAGGACCGGCACGCCGGCCAGGGCGGGCAGCGTCTCGGCGGGCACCGCGTCGCGCAGCGCCCGCCACCACGGCTCGCCGAGGCCGGTGACGCCGCCGCCGATCACCACTGCGGCGGGGTCGAGCACGTTTACCAGGCCGCCGACGGCGGAGCCGACGGCCGAGCCGCCGAGCCGGACGACCTCCCGGGCCGTCTCGTCGCCGTCCGCGGCGAGCGCGGCGACGGCCCGCAGGTCGGCCACCGGCCGGCCGGTACGCCGGACGTACTCGGCGGCCAGCGCGGGCCCGGCGGCGATCGCCTCCAGGTGCCCGCGCCCGCCGCACGTGCAGGCAAGCGTTCCGGCGTACGGGGACGGCTGGTGCCCGGCGTGCCCGGCGGCGCTGTGCGCACCGGCGAGCACCGAGTCGCCGAGGACGAACGACGCCCCGACGCCGGTGCCTACGGCGACGTAGAGCACTGTGTCGTACCCGGCCGCGACGCCGTGACGCGCCTCGCCCAGCGCGTGGGCGTGCACGTCGTTGATCACGGTGACCGGCACGCCCAGGCGCCGGCTCAGGTCGCCGCGTAGGTCCGTGCCGGTCCACCCGGTCAGCACGTCGGTGGCGGACAGCACCAGGCCGGAGCCGCTGTCGATCACTCCGGCGCTGCCCACGCCGAGCGCCCGTACGACACCCGGCGCGTCCGCCCGCAGCGTCTCGACCAGGCCGGCGGCGGTGTCGAGCACCGCGGCGGCGCCGGAGCGGCCAGGTGTCGGCGCGGTGCGCCGGCCGACGATCTCTCCCCCGGCGGTGACCAGGGCGGCGGTGGTCTTGGTGCCGCCGATGTCGAGCGCGGCGACCAGACCGGTCGTGCTCACCTCGGGCATGGTCAGAGCAGCCCGGCCAGTTCCAGCTGGGTACGCACGCGGCCCGTCTCGGCGGTGTCCAGCGGCCGCAGCGGCAGCGACACGGCGTTGCCCGCGATGACGCCGAGCAGGGACAGTGCGGTCTTGAACGCGCCCACGCCCCGGGTGGCGCCCGCCGAGGTGGCCGGGTCGGCCGCGTCGACGATGCGGAACAGGCGGGTCAGGCGATCCTGCTCCCGGCGGGCCGCGGCCCAGTCACCGGCCACGCAGGCGCGGTGCAGCCGCACGTACCCGGCCGGGTCCACGTTGCCCAGTCCGGGCACCGAGCCGGAGCCACCCGCGAGCATCATCGCGTCGACCACCACCTCGTGGCCGGTGAGCAGGCTGAAGTCGCGCTCCGGCGCGTGCTCGGCGATCGCCAGCGCGAGCTGGCGGAACGCGACGTCGTCGCCGCTGGAGTCCTTGACGCCCGCCAGCACGCCGTCGGCGGCGAGCCGGGTCAGCAGGTCGACGGAGAGCTTGCTGTGCACGCAGACCGGGATGTCGTACGCCAGCAGGGGAAGCTCGACCGCCGCGGCGACCGCGCGGAAGTGCCGCTCGATCTCGTGCGGGCCGACGATGGCGTAGAACGGCGCGGTCACGACCAGGCCGTCCGCGCCCAGCCGGGTGGACGCCTCGGCGCGCTCCACGACCCGGCGGGTGGTGGGTTCGATACAGCCGGCGATGACCGGCACGGCGCCGCCGGCGGTCTTGACGATGGTCTCCAGGGCCAGGTCCCGCTGCCGGTCGGTGAGGAAGACCGTCTCGCCGGAGCTGCCGAGCGCGAAGATGCCGTCGACGCCGGCGTCGAGCAGCCACTCGACCAGCCGTTCCAGCGAGTGGACGTCGACCTCGCCCTCATCGGTCAGGGGGGTCACGGCCGGCGGCACGACTCCGGCGAACCGCGGGGCTGGGGTGGTCACAGGTTCTCCTCGACAGACTCAGTTGTGGTGCGGCCGGTCGCCGAGGTGGCGAGCGCGACCAGTTCGGTGTTCGCGGTTCCGGCGGGCACCGGGTGGTGGCAGCGGAACTCGTGGCCCTCACCCTCGGCGGGGCGCGGCGCCGGCATGTCCACGGCGCAGCCGTCGGTGGCCGCCCAGCAGCGGGTCCGGAACGGGCAGCCGCTCGGCGGCCGGGTGGCCGACGGGACCGGACCGACGAGCGGAATGGGCTCGATCGGTGAGAGCAGGCCCGGCGTGGCCGAGAACAAGGCCCTGGTGTACGGGTGCCGGCCGCCCTCAGGCAGCAGGGCGGCCGGCGTCTGCTCGACGATGCGGCCCAGGTACATGGTGACGACCCGGTCGCTGACCCGTTTGACGGTCTGGATGTCGTGCGACACCAGCACCATCGCCAGCCCGAGCCGGTCCTTGAGGTCCAGCAGCAGGTTGAGGATCTGGGCCCGTACCGACACGTCGAGCGCGCTCGTCGGCTCGTCGGCGATGACGAGACCCGGTTCCAGGGCCAGCGCACGGGCGATGGACACCCGCTGGCGCTGGCCGCCGGAGAGCTGGCTGGGCAGCACGTCGGCGACCGAGCGGGGCAGGCCCACCAGGGCCATCAGCTCGGTCACCCGCTGCTCGCGCTGCTGCCGGGTGCCCCGGCGGTGCACGTCGAGCGGGTCGCGCAGGATGTCGCGTACCGGCATCCGGCGGTTCAGCGACGTGGCCGGGTCCTGGAAGATCATGCCGACGCCCGCGCCGATGTGCTCGCGCCGCTCGGCGGCGCTCATCGACCACACGTCCTTGCCGGCGAACGACACCGTGCCGGCGGTCGGCCGTTGCAGGCCGACGAGCACCTTGGCCAGCGTGGACTTGCCGCAGCCGGACTCGCCCACGATGCCGACCGTCTCGCCGGCCCGGATCACCAGGTCGGCGCCGGTGAGCGCGTAGACCTTGTCCCGGCTGAACATGCCGCCGCCGCGCGCGGCGTGCACCACGTGCACGTCGCTCAGCTCGGCGATCGGCCGGTGCTCGGCGGTGGCGCTCATCGGGCCGGCTCCTTCTCGCTGACGGTGACGGCGGGGTGGTGGCAGGCGTACCCGTGGCCGTCCGTGCCCTCCAGGGCGGGCGCGGTGTCCCGGCAGATCTCGGTCGCCATCGGGCAGCGGTCGGAGAACCGGCAGCCCTTCGGGAAGTCGGCGGGTGACGGCACCACGCCGCGGATCTGGGTGAGCCGTTCCGCGCCGGTCTCCAGGGACAGGACGGAACCGAGCAGCCCGCGGGCGTAGTGGTGGGCGGGCGCCTCCATCACGTCGGCGGTCACGCCGGTCTCCACGATCTGCCCGCCGTACATCACCACGACCCGGTCGCAGACGTCGCTGACCAGGGCGAGGTCGTGGCTGACCAGGATGAGGGCGAAGCCGAGCCGCTCGCGCAGGTCCAGCAGCAGCTTCATCACCTGGGCCTGCACGGTGACGTCGAGCGCGGTGGTCGGCTCGTCCGCGATGATCAGCTTCGGGTCGCGGGACAGCGCCATGGCGATCACCACGCGCTGCCGCTGCCCGCCGGACAGCTCGTGCGGGTACGCGGCGAGCGTGCGCTGCGGGTCCAGCCCGACCAGCCGCATGAGTTCCTCGGCCGAGCGGGTGCCGCCGCGGCGGATCATCTGGGCGAGCTGGGCGCCGACGCGCAGCGCCGGGTTCAGCGCAGACAGCGCGTCCTGGTAGACCATGGCGATCTCGCGCCCCATCAGGGCACGACGGCCCTTGGCGTTCAGCTTCAGCAGGTTCGTGTCCTGGAAGCGGATCTCGCCACGTACCCGGGCGCCCTGCGGTAGCAGGCCCATCACGGCCAGGACGCTCAGCGACTTGCCCGAGCCGGACTCACCCACCAGGCCGACGACCTCGCCGGGGCGGACGTCGAAGGTGAGCCCGTCGACGATGTCCACGCCGCGGTGGCGGCCCTCGAAGCCGATGGACAGGTCGCTGACCTGAAGGACCGGCTTGCCCTGCGGCAGCGGGCGGGCGCGCTCGCGCAGCCGCTGCGCCGCCTCGGCGAGACCGGGCAGCTCGACCACCTCGCCGGTGCCGGGCTTCGCCTGCTCCAGCGCGTCGCCGCTGGTGGTGGACGTGGCACGGCGCGCCGCCGGGGCGGCCCACGCGTCGGACATGCCCTCGGAGAGCACGTTGAGCGCCAGCACGGTGAGCAGGATCAGCAGACCGGGGAAGAACGTGGCCCACCAGCCGCCGATCTGCACCATCTCCTTGCCGAACGCGATCACCGAACCCCACGAGGAGGCCGCCTCCTGCGGGGCGAGGCCGCCGCCGATGAAGGACAGCGACGCCTCGAAGACGATCGCGTCGGCCACCATGACGGTGACGAAGACGAGGATCGGGGCGGCGCAGTTGCGCAGGACGTGCCGCCAGAGGATGTGCGGCCGCCGGGCGCCGATGATGCGCTCGGCGGCCACGTAGTCCTCGCCGTACTGGGACAGCACGTTGGCGCGGACGATGCGCGCGACCGACGGGGTGAACACGAAGCCGATCGCGATCACGAGGACCAGCAGGCTGTTCTTGCCGAACGAGATGATCAGCAGCGCGGAGAGCACGATCGCCGGGAACGCCATGACCACGTCGAGGCAGCGCATGATGACCTCGTCGACGGCGGTCCGGCTGCTTCCGGCGATCGCGCCGAGGATCGCGCCGAGCACCAGCGCGATACCGGCCGCACCGAAGCCGACGATCAGGGAGCGCCGGGTGCCGGCGACCAGCCGGGAGAACACGTCCCGGCCGAGCTTGTCCAGGCCGAACCAGAAGTCGCCGTTCGGGCCGGTCAGCGCCGGCCCGAGCCCGGTCTGGGTGGGGTCGTGGCGCAGCAGCAGCGGGGCGAGCACGCCGACCACGACGATGAGCGCGACGAAGCCGAGCGCGAACCGGGCCGCGAGACCGAGCCGGGCGAAGGCCATGCCGGGGCGGGACAGCCGCGTGGTGAGGGACCGGCGCATCAGTGGCCTCCGCGCAGTCGGGGGTTGGCGAAGAGGTAGAGGATGTCGACGACCAGGTTCACCAGCACGAAGCCGAGCGCGATGGTCAGCACGGTGCCCTGGGCCAGCGCGGTGTCGTTCTGCTGGACGGCGCTCATGATCTGGGTGCCCATGCCGGGCAGCGAGAAGATCGCCTCGATGACGACGGTGCCGCCGATGAGGTAGCCGATCCGCAGGCCGAGCGCGGTGAGCGGGTTGACCAGCGCGTTGCGGAGCACGTTGCGGCCGACCACCACGCGCGGCGGCAGTCCGGCGCCGATCGCCGTGCGGACGTAGTCCTTGTCGAGTTCCTCGACCATGGACGTCCGGACGATGCGCGCCAGCGAGCAGCCGACCGGTACGGCCAACGCCAGCGCGGGCATGGCCAGCGACTGCAACCACAGACCGACCGAGTCGGCGGGGTTGACGTAGCCGCCGGTCGGGAAGATCGGGCGGCGGACCGAGAACTCCTGGATGAACAGCAGGGCCAGCCAGAACGAGGGCGTGGCGATGCCGGCCATGGAGACGATCCGGATGACCTGGTCGGGCCAGCGGTCCCGGTACAGGGCGGCCGGGATGCCGAGCGCCAGCGCGATGACCAGCGCGCCGACGACGCCGAGCGCGGTGAGCTGGATGGTCAGCGGCAGCGCCATGGCGATCTTCTCGGCGACCGGGACCGACGGCGGGAACGTCATGCCGAGGTCGCCGCGGACGAGGTCGCCGAGGAAGTGCAGGTAGCGCAGCGGCAGCGGGTCGTTCAGGCCGTTGGCGGCGCGGAACGCCTCGACCTGCGCCGGCGTGGCCTGGTCACCGAGGACTGACAACGCCGGGTCGATCGGGGAGAACTGCATGATCACGAAGACGAAGAGCGTGATGCCCAGCACCAGGGGGATCAGCGTCAGGAATCGTCGTGCGACCAGGTTCAGGACGGTCAGCATGGATTCTCTTTCTCGTGGCGGGGCGCCGGGACGCCCCGCCCGGCCGCACGGGTCATGTGGGCCGGGCGGGACGCCTGCGGGGCCGGAACCCCGAGCGTGGGCTCAGCCGGTCCGGCCGGTGCCCAGGAAGTACAGGCCGGTGGTGGAGGCGCCGGAGAAGCCGTCCACCTTGGCCGGGTCGTACGCGGTGACGACCTTGGTGTGCAGGATCGGGTACAGCGGCACCTGGTCCGCCGCCATGTCCAGGGCCTGCTTCCACAGCGCCTTGCGGGCCGTCTCGTCGGAGGTCTGCGCGGCCTTGTCCAGCAGGTCGCCCATGGCCTTGCGGTCGGCGTCGCTCCAGCGGTAGCGCTGGCCCGGCCAGGTCTCGCCGAAGTAGTACCAGCGCATCAGCAGGTCGGTGTCGACGCCGAAGACGCTCGGGTCACCGGTGGCCATGAGCACCCGGAAGGTGTCCTTGGGGACGATGTCGCCGTAGATGGCCGAGGACGGCACGGTGTTGAGCGTGGCGTTGACGCCGATCTTCTTCCACTGCTCGATGACCAGCGGGGCGACGTCCTTGACCACCGAACTGTCGGTGGTGTCGAGCCGGAACGACAGGTTGGTGACGCCGGCCTCCTGGAGCAGGGCCTTGGCCTTGTCCGGGTTGTAGTCGTAGACGGTGGCGGCCTTCTGGTAGGCCTTGTTGCCCTCGTCGAGGTAGCTGGTCGCCGGGCTGCCGTAGCCGTTGAGCGCGGTCTTGATGACCGCGTCCTTGTCGATGGCGTAGTGCAGGGCCTGGCGCACCCGCTTGTCGCTGAACGGCGCGGCGGCGTTGTTGAACATGAGGAAGACCTGGTTGAAGGCCTGCTTCACGTCGATCGTGTACTTGTCCTTGAGCGAGTCCACGTTCAGGTACGGCACGGCCTCGATGGCCTGCACCCGGCCGCCCTGCAGGTCCGACACGCGGGCCGACGCCTCGGTGGTGGTGTTCCACGTCATCGTCTCGACCTTGGCGGCGCGCGGGCCGTTGTAGTTCGCGTTCTTGCTCAGCTTGATGCCGGATTCCTTTGACGCGCTGTCCACCTTGAACGGGCCGGAGCCGATCGGGGCGGTGTCGAACGCCTTGGCCGCGGCCGCGTCACCGGTCTTCGCCTTGGGGACGATCTTGATGACCGAGATCCGCTCGCTGAACAGCGCGAACGGGTACTTCAGCGTGAACTCGACGGTCGTCGCGTCCTTGGCGGTGACGGTGTCCAGGAACGACACGAAGCCCTGCATCAGCGGCGGCGCCTTCGGGTCCGCGGGCTTGAGCACGCGGGTGAAGGACCAGGCAACGTCCTCGGCGGTGACCGGGGTGCCGTCGGAGAACTTCGCCCCGTCACGCAGCGCGACGGTGTAGGTCCGGCCGTCGGCCCCGGGGGTCGGGTCGCTCTTGGCCAGGGCGTTGTAGGGTTCCCGCGTGATCGGGTCGAGGTCGACGAGGCCCTCGAAGACGTGCTGGTTGACCGCTGTCGCCACGGCCGAGGAGGCGTTGCTGGGATCGAAACCGCTGGAGAGCGTGAAGGCCAGCGTGGCCTCGATGGACGTGCCCCCCTTTCCGTCGCCCACGGCGTTGGTCGAGGCGGGACCGCCACTGCAGGCCGCCAGCGCGACCGCGAGGCCGCCCGCGAGGGAGGCGACGGTCAGGGAGCGGACGCGGCCGCGCAGTGCGCGCCGGCTCCTCGACGGCTTACCGGTGGTGCTCACGTAGCTGCCTCCATAGGCTCTTCATGCGCTCGCGTGACCGCTCGCGCTCGGGGATGTGAAGCATAAGGTGTATGACGTCTGACGTCTGATGCCGGTAGGGTGAGGGTGTCAGATTCGGGAACGAAGGGCAAGGGGCAGATGACGACCATTGACGCCAGTCCGCTACGCGGCGCCGAGCGGCCGAGCCCTCGCCGGCAGGAGGTCGCCACCAGGATCAAGGAGTACATCCTGCGCAACCGCCTCAAGCCGGGGAACCTCCTGCCCACCGAGACGGAGCTGTGCGAGGCTGTCGGCGCCAGCCGCTCCAGCGTCCGCGAAGCAGTGAAGATCCTCTCCGCGCTCGACATCGTCGAGGTACGCCACGGCCACGGCACGTTCGTCGGCCGCATGTCCCTCAACGCCCTGGTGGAGAGCCTGACGTTCCGGGGCCTGCTCAGCGGTGAGGACGACCACCGCGTCCTGGCCCAGGTCGTCGACGTCCGACAGACGCTGGAGCAGGGCCTGGCCACCACCGTCATCGACGCCCTGGACGAGCAGCACCGCTCGGAGCTGTCCGCGCTCGCCGACGAGATGCACAGCCGCGCCGCCCGCGGCGAGGACTTCCTCGACGTCGACCGCGCGTTCCACCTGAAGCTGATGGAGCCGCTCGGCAACGACCTGCTGGTCCAGCTCACCGAGGCGTTCTGGCAGGTGCAGGCAATCGTCGCGCCCACGCTGCAGACCGAGCCGGAGGACCGGGTCATCACCGCCCAGCGGCACCAGGCGATCGTCGCCGCCCTCACCGCCGCCGACGCGGCGGCGCTGCGCTCGGCCGTCGCCGAGCACTACGCGCCCATCCGGGCGAGCATCGCCCGCGCCGCACAGACCTGATCCGCCGTACGCCGGGACCTGTCGTTCGAGCCTGATCGAAGGTCTCTGTCCCGGCGCACGCCCCGCACCGAAGCTGTCTTCTGACGGGCGCACCGGGCGCCCCGGGCGGCCGAGGGGCATGTCATGGCGATGGAGTCGCGTCGCGCGCGGTCATTGTGGTACGCCGTCGCGGTCCCCGCCGCCCTCGCGGCGGCGGTGGCCGGGGCGCTGGGCGCCCGCCCGGACATCGCGCCGCCGTCCACGGGTCACGGGCTGCCCGCGGCGAGCACGGCCGCCGTGCCGGTCCCGCCCACCTCCGGTACGCCCGCCGAGGTGCGGTACGCCGCCACGCAGGTGCTCATCCGCGACTGCATGCAGCGGCGCGGGTTCCGCTACTGGCCGGTGCCCCGGCAGCCGGTGCCCGAGCTGCGCGAGTTCCCGTACGTCCTCGACGACGTCTCCTACGCCCGCCGGTACGGATACGGCGGCGCCCTGGAACGCCGGCTCCAGGAGGCGATTGCGGCCGACCCGAACGCGCGGTACGTCCGGGACCTGCCCCCGGAGCGCGGCACCGCCGCCGTACGCGCGGTGAACGGCGACCCCGGCGAGCCCGACGCCCTGCGCGCGACGCTGCCGGCCGGCGGCGTGCTGCGCCGCAGCAGTCACAGCTGCACCTCCGAGGCGGAGCGGCAGCTCTATCGCGACCTGCCCGCCTGGTACCGCGTCACCAGGATCACCGACAACCTGGCCGGACTGCGCGTCGGCCGGGTGCTCGCCGACCCCCGCTACGCCGACGGTGTGACCGCGTGGCGGCGGTGCATGCGCGCCGCCGGGCACGACGTCGCCGACCCGGCGTCGGCCCGCGCGTCGGTGCCCGAGCCGGCGTCCGGCGCCGCGTCACCCGGTGAGATCGGGCTGGCGGAGGCGGAGGCGACCTGCGCGACCCGGACCGGGTTCGGCCGGCTCGCCCGGCGGCTCGACGCCGAGCACCGGGGCGCCCTCGACAGGCGGTTCCACACCGAGGTCGCCGAACGGCTCCGCCTGGAGGCCGACGCGCTGCCGCGGGCACGCGCCGTGCTGGCCGCCGGCTGACCCACCCCCACGACGTCCGTGGCGGCCCGCCACGGAAGGACCCGACCGGAGGGAAACACCATGAGAGCACTACGGTCCGTGCTGGCCACAGTGGCCGCAGCGGCAGCCGCGCTGGCCTTCACCGCCACCGCCGCCCAGGCCGCACCCCGGCCGACCCCGCACGCGGACGCGACGCAGCGTGCCGCCGCGGGCAGCGGTTACCTGTACGTCAGCCAGGACGCCAACTGGGCCGGCCGGTGGTGCTGGTGGTACAACGCCGACAACAACTGGGACACGATCAACACGGCGGAGAACGCCAACTGCGACTACAACAACCGGGCCAGCATGCGCAACCTGGCGTCCTCGGCCTGGAACGACTCGAACGGCGGCCGGCCGGTCGCCCTCTACATCCACCCCGACTACACCGGCGCGTACGCCTGTCTCGGCGCCGGCGAGGTGTGGGACAACCTCACCCAGCACACCTTCAACTGGGGCTCCACGCGGGGCGGCTACGGGGAGACCACGAACGACAACATCGCCTCCCACCGGTGGCGTACGAGCTGCAGCGCGGGCTGAGCCGGGACAGGGCGGGGCGGGGCGCGGGGGGGGGGCGCCCCGCCCCCCCCCCCCCCCCCCCCACAAAGCAAACTTTCTCTCAGAA
>NZ_JBXUOV010000137.1:0-15196 GCF_057196585.1 Micromonospora sp. ATLC20 | reverse complement strand
GCCGCAGGCCGCCCCGCCGCCGTCGGCGGACACGAGCGCCGAGCCGATGCCGACCGGGCCCGACGGCCTGCCGCAGGAGGACCGCACCGCGCGGGCGGGCACCCGGTACGACCAGGCCGCCCTGCTGCTCGACCGGCTCGTCACAGTGGTGCCCGCCGGGTACACCGCCGAGAAGACCGTCTCCACCGAGACCGGGAAGGAGACGCTCGGCACCCATCAGGCGGACTTCACCGGACGGGCAGGCGGCGTCGAGCTGTGGAGCTACCTGGCCTCGGTCGACGTGGCGAAGGGGACGTGGAAGGGGCGCCTGCTCACCGAGGTGCACACCGCGGGCAACGTGCTGCCGTCCGAACCGTGTGCCCTGGCGCGCGAGTTCTGGGGCATGGGGGGCGAGTGCCAGCCGGTGACGGTCGGCGACGCGACTGTGGGCGTGGTGGTCCGGCCCGGCGCGGACGACCGGTTCGACCAGTGGGCCGCCTACCGGCACCCCGACGGCGTGGTGGTCTTCGTCGCGCAGGGCGCGTACGACAGGCAGGCGCCCGCGTCCCCGCTGCCGTTCACCGCGCGCGACCTGGCCGCTGTCGCCGTCGACGAGCGGCTCCATCTGCGGTAGCCCCGCCGCGGGCGCGGCTGAACTACCCTCGCCGCCGTGGACACAGTGGAGATCGATGCGCCCGTCGCCGGCGTGACCGTCTACCCGGACCGCGCCCGGGTCACCCGCCGCGGCCGCGTCCGGCTGACCGCCGGCGACCACCGGGTACGCGTCGCCCCGCTCCCGCTGGGCCTGCGCCGGGACTCGATCCGGGTGGGTGGCCGGGGCGCGGTGACGGTGCTCGGGGTGGACGTGGCCGCGTGGCGGCAGGCCCGCAGCACCGACGCCCAGGTCGTCGAGCTGGAACGGCGGCGGCGCGACCTGGCCGACGAGCTGGCCGAGGTCGGTGACACCGACGCGATCGAGGACCAGCGCGGCGATTTCCTCACCCGGCTGGCCGAGCGCGCGGGTGGCACGTACGCCCGGGCGCTGGCCGCCGGTGACGCGGCCCCGGCCGACGTCGCGGCCTTCACCGACTCGGTGGCCGGTCAGCTCGCCGAGTCCCGGGCCCGGCGGCGCGGGCTGACCCGGCGCCGCGCCGAGCTGGCGGAGGAGCTGGCCGCCGTCGACCGGGAGCTGGACGCGGCGCGCGGCAAGCGGGAGCCGGACCGGCTGGCCGCCGAGGTGTCCGTCTCGGTGGACGCCGACGAGACCGAGGTGGAGCTGGAGCTGACGTACCTGGTGGACGGCGCCCGCTGGACGCCCTCCTACGACCTGCGGCTGGTCGAGGACACCATGACCGTCACCTGGTTCGGGCTGGTCAGCCAGGGCACCGGGGAGGACTGGCCGGAGTGCGAACTCCAGCTCTCCACCGCCCGGCCGGCGGCGGCGAGCGGCGTACCCGAATTGTCGCCCTGGTATCTCGACCGGTTCCGGCCGGAACCGCCGATGGCCGTGTCGGCCGCGTCGTTCGGCGGCACGGTGCCGCCCCCGGCGCCCGGCGCGGCACCGGCGGGTCGTCCCCGCGCGGCGCGGGCCGCGGCGCCGGCGGTGCGGGAGAGCGTCGCCGAGGTGGAGCAGGGCGTGACGGCGGCCACCTACCGGCCCGCGCGGCCGGTAGCGGTTCCCGCAGACGGCAGTGCGCACCGGGTGGCGATCGCGGTGCTGGAGCTGCCGGCCCGGCTGGACCATGTGAGCGTGCCGGTGCGTGCCGCCGAGGCGCACCTGCGGGCCACGGTCCGCAACACGTCGGACCACACGCTGCTGCCCGGCCCGGCGTCGGTCTTCCACGGCGCCGATTTCGTGGCGGCGACGCGGCTGAAGACGTGGGCGCCGGGCGAGGAGACCGAGTTGGCGCTCGGGGTGGACGACCGGCTGCGGGTGGAGCGGAAGCTGTCCCGGCGCACCGAGAGCAAGGCCACGCTCGGGTCGACGCGGCGGCGGGAGGTGGAGTACCGGATCACTGTGGCGAACCACACGCCCCGGCCGGCCACTGTGGAGGTGCGGGATCAGCTTCCGGTGTCCCGCGACGAGGCGGTGGTGGTACGCGAGACCGCGCTGACGCCGCCGCCGGCCGAGCGTACGGAGCTGGGCGAGCTGACCTGGCGGCTGTCGCTGGCGCCGGGTGAGAGCGGCGAGATCGCCCTGGGCTTCCGGGTGGAGCTGGCGAAGGGCGTCGAGCTGACCGGCTGGCGGGAATGACACGCCGGGGCCGCTTCCGCGACGTGCGGAAGCGGCCCCGGCGGGTGCCTCAGATGCGGCGGCGTCCGTAGAGGCCGGCGAAGACGGCGACACCGATGGCGGCGAAGCCGACCTGGAGCGCCAGCTCGATCCAGTCGATGCCGGGGGTGTCGTCGACGCCGAACGCGCCGGCCACCAGCGTGCCGACGAACGCGGCGACCACACCGATGAGCAGGGTCAGCCAGATCGGGATGTTCTGCTTGCCCGGCACCACCAGGCGCCCGAGCGCACCGATGATGAGACCGATGATGAGCGCGGTGAAGAAGCCCGTGATCTCCACGAGAGGCGTCCCTTCCCTCAAATGTGTTGGCGTCAGCCTGGTTGCCCCGATCAACCAGTCGGCCAAACCCGGGAACCGCTTTCGTCACGGAACTGTCATGACCGCCCCTGATCAGTGGTCCGAGGGCTGCCGGCGGCGCGGCGCGCCGGGCGGCTCCTCCCGCTCGATGCGCAGTTCCCGCTCCAACTCGGCGATCACCATGCGCAGGTCGTCCAGGCGCTGGCTGATCGCGATCCGGTCCACCTCGTCCGGAATCCCGTCCCCGTCGGAGTCGTAGTCGGACGCCAGCCCCTCGGTCATCTCAAGCCGGCGCGCCTCCTCCATCGAGTTGACGATGACGGCGATGAGGATGTTCAGCAGGAGGTTTACCGCGATCATCACGAAGCTGACGTAGTAGAGCAGCGTCCACGGTGACACCTCCAGACCCTGTTCCAGCAGGTCCGGCAGCGTCTCCAGGGACAGCAGCACGAACAGCGTGACAAGCGAGCGGCCGATGTCGCCGTACTGCTCGGGGTAGCGGGTTCCGAAGATCAGCCAGCCGGCCATGCCGTACACGTAGAGCGTGACGGCGGCGAGCGCGAGGAAACCCGCGACGCCTGGGAGGCTGCGCCACAGTGCTGCGACGATGGTCCGCAGGCCGGGTGAGAAGCGCACCAGACGCAGTACCCGGGCGACCCGGATGAACCGCAGTACGGCCGAGTCGCCGTGCAGGCCCGGGACGAATATGGCCGCCGTCACCAGCAGGTCGAAGACGTTCCAGCCGTGCCGGAAGAAGTCCTGCGGGCGGCGGCCGTACGCGAGCACCCGGATGGTGATCTCCACGACGAAGACCGCCCGGAACATCCACTCCGTCCACCGCAGCACCGGCCCGGCCGCGCCGAGGTTCGGGTACGTCTCGATGCCCAGCACCACGCCGTTGGCCATGATGAGCACCACGATGGCCACCTCGAACGGCCGGGAGGCGACGATCCGGGCACAGTGGCCGGCCAGCCCGCGCTTTCCGTCACTGGTTCGGCGCCCGCCGCGCGGTGCCGGAACCGTGTCCCCGATCAGCGCCCGCCTCCTCGATGCGGGGTCCGGGCGACGTACGGGCGACAGGGGGTAGCCATGCCGACACTGTATTGGGTCGGCATGGCTGATGATCACGGCGGGACCGGCCGCGTAGCGGCGGCGTGAAAACGGGCGGCCCGGCCGTAGCGGGCGCGTGAAGACCGTTGCCCGGGGCCGGGACCCTGCGGTGTGCTGACCGGTGTCGGCGGGTCGCGTCGGTTCGACCCGGCCCGCCGCATCGGCGTCAGCAGAGGAGGCCGGGGTGGACGGGGATCACCGCGAGGACGGCGAACGGATGCACGAGGCGCTGGTCTGCGTACGGCTGCGGGTCTCCACCCCGGGCAGCCGTCTGCTGGACTTCCTGCGCGGCGAGCCGTGCGCGGTGCAGGCGTGGTGGATCGCGGCGGACCTGGACGCGATGGTGCGGTTCGCGGCGCCGAGCCGCACGCTGCTCCAGCGCGCCGTGGCGGATCTGGGCCGGCGGGCCGGTGCCGACGTGGTGGAGGTACACAGCGTGCTGCGCCCGCTGGACCTGCCGGCCGGGTTCACAGCCAGCCGCGGCGTTTGAACAGCAGGTAGAGCGCGCCGCAGACGGCAAGCATCAGGGTGACCGCGAACAGGTAGCCGTACCGCCAGTCCAGCTCCGGCATGTGGGTGAAGTTCATCCCGTAGACGGTGCCGATCAGGGTGGGCGCGAACAGGATGGCCGCCCACGCGGAGACCCGTTTGATCTCCTCGTTCTGCTCGAAGCTGGCAGCGGTCAGGCTGCGCATCTCCTCGTTCTGCGCCTGCGACACCAGTGTCGCGTTGACGGTGAGGATGTTCTGGAGCAGGTGCCGGAACCCGTCCACCCGCTCCACCACCTGGGTCAGGTGGTCGGCCACGTCGCGCAGCCGGCGGCGCAGTTCCTCGTCCGTGCCGTACCTGTCGAAGCCGTGTGTGAGCGCGTCGACCACCTTCAGCAGCGGCCGGGCGGCCCGCTGGAACTGGATCACCTCGCGGCTCAGCTCGTAGATGCGGCGGCTGGCGTTCGGGTCGCCGCCGAACACCTCGGTCTCGATCTCGTCGATGTCGTTCTCCAGCCCGGCCACCACCGGCGCGTAGCCGTCCACCACCCGGTCGAGTACGGCGTAGAGCACTGCTTCCGGGCCGAGCGCGAGCACCTCGGGTTCGGCCTCCAGCCGCCGCCGCACGCCGGCCAGGTCGGGCGTGCCGCCGTGCCGCACGGTGATCACGAAACCGGGGCCGAGGAACAGGTGCAGTTCGGCGAACTCGACCGCGTCCCGGGCGTCCAGGTAGCGGGCGGCGCGCAGCACCACGAACAGGGTGTCGCCGTAGCGTTCCAGCTTGGGACGCTGGTGGGCGTTGATCGCGTCCTCGACGGCCAGGTCGGGAAGCTGGAACTCGGCGGCGACCGAGGCCACCTCCTCCCGGCCCGGCCGGCGCAGCCCGATCCAGGCCATCGCGTCGTCGAGCTGTTGCAGGCAGCGGAACGTGTCGGCGAGGCTCACAGGTGACGCCCGGCGTACGCCGCCGACGTAGACGCCGCTGTCGACCAGCCCGTCGGGTCGCTCCGGCTCGGCCGCGCCCGCATCGATGGCGTGCTCGTCGAGGCGGCGGCCGAACCCCTCCGAGGACCGGTTGTCCGCCATGCCCCTCCCCCGCTGCTCGGCCGGCTCGCCGAATCCCCCGCCGGGGCTCGCGCAAACGTCAGGGGCGGTAGCGGTAGCCCATGCCCGGTTCGGTGATCAGGTGCCGGGGCCGGGCCGGGTCGTCCTCCAGCTTGCGGCGCAACTGGGCCATGTACTGCCGCAGGTAGTTCGTCTCGTGGTGGTACTCCGGTCCCCACACGTCGTGCAGCAACTGGCGCTGGCTGACCAGCTTGCCCGGGTTGCGCAGCAGCTTCTCCAGCATGGCCCACTGGGTGGGGGTGAGCTTGACCTCGACGCCGTCGTCCCGGGTGACGGTCCGGTCGGCCAGGTCGACGGTGTTGCGGCCGATCCGCAGCGCGGGCACGGCGGGCGAGGCGGGGGCGAGCCGCCGGGTCACCGCCCGGATACGGGCGAGCAGCTCGTCCACGCCGAACGGCTTGGTCACGTAGTCGTCGGCGCCCGCGTCGAGCGCGGACACCTTGTCCTCGCTGCCGGCCCGCCCGGACAGCACGATGATCGGCACGGCGGTCCAGCCGCGCAGGCCCCGGATGACGTCGGTGCCGTCCAGGTCGGGCAGGCCGAGGTCGAGCACCACCAGATCCGGCGGGTGTGCGGCGGCGGCCTTGAGCGCGGCGGCGCCGCTGTCTGCGACCTCGACGTCGTAGCCCCGGGCGCGCAGGTTGATCCGCAGCGCGCGCAGGATCTGCGGCTCGTCGTCGACGACCAGGATGCGGGTCATTCCTGCGGCCCCTCCGGCTGGGTGGCGGCCGGCAGCCGCAGCACCATGGTGAGACCGCCACCGGGCGTGGTCTCCGGGGTGATGCTGCCACCCATCGCCTCGGCGAGTCCCCGGGACAGCGCCAGCCCCAGGCCCACCCCGGTCTGGTTGTCCCGGTCGCCGAGGCGCTGGAACGGCAGGAAGACGTGCTCCCACTGGTCCTCCGGGATGCCCGGCCCGGTGTCGATCACCCGCAGCTCGACCTGTCCGGCGTGCGCGCTGCCGGTGATCGTCGGCGGCCGGCCGGGCGGGCTGTGCCGCAGCGCGTTCGCCACGATGTTGACGAGCACCCGCTCCAGCAGGCCCGGGTCGGCGAGCGCCGCCGGCAGGTCGGCCGGGATGTCCGTGGTCACCTCGGCCGCCGCCGGGCCCAGTTCGTCGAGGGCCAGGGGTACGGCGTCCTCCAGCCCGATCGCGGTGGCGCTCACGCCCAGCGCGCCGGCCTGCAACCGGCTCATGTCGAGCAGGTTCGCCACCAGCCGGCCGAGCCGGTCCAGCGACTCGTCGGCGGTGGCGAGCAGTTCCTCCCGGTCGTCCGCGTCGAACTCGACGTCGTGGCTGCGCAGGCTGCTCACCGCCGCCTTCGCCGACGCCAGCGGCGTACGCAGGTCGTGGCTGACCGCCGCGAGCAGCGCGGTCCGCATCCGGTCGGCGGCGGCCAGCGGACGGGCGGTGGCGGCCTCCTCGGCCAGCCGTTCCTGGCGCAGCGCGACGGCGGCCTGCGCGGCGAACGCCTCGACCACCCGCCGGTCGGCCGCCTCCAGCCGCCGGCCGGCGAGCACCACGCTGAGCCGGTCGTCCACCGGCACCACGGTCTCGCCCGCGCCCGGGCTGCCGGGCGGCCGGTCGCCGACGCTCGCCACCACCCGCCAGGCGTCCGCCCCTCGGGCGCGCGCCGGGCGTCCGCCGGCCTCGTCGGTCAGCTCCAGCACGCTCACCGCGCGCAGCCCGAACGTCTCCCGCAGCCGGTCCAGCAGCGCGGGCAGCGGCCGCTCGCCGCGCAGCACGCTTCCCGCCACGGTGGCCAGGGTCTGCGCGTCGGCGGAGGCCCGGGCAGCCTCCCGGGTACGCCGCGCCGCCACGTCGACCACCCAGCTCACCGCGATGGCGACGCCGACGAAAACGCCGAGGGCGAGCAGGTTGTCCGCCTCGGCGATGGTGAGCGTCCGGTACGGCGGGGTGAAGAACCAGTTGAGCAGCAGCGAGCCGCCGAGCGCGGCGACCAGCGCGGGCCACAGTCCGCCGACCAGGGCCACGCCCACGACACCCGCGAGGAACAGCAGGATGTCGTTCGTCAGGGTGAGGTCGGGCAGCGTCCGCAGCACGAGCGTGAGCAGCGGCATGCCGAGCACCGCGAGCGCGTACCCGATCAGCCGCCGGCGTCGCGACAGCGCGGCGGGCACCGACGTGCCCCGGCGCCCGCGGCCCGCCTCGGGGTGGGTGACCAGGTGCACGTCGATCGGGCCGGACAGCGCGGTGGTGGTCACGCCGACGCCCCTGGCGAACACCTGCGCGAACCGGCCCCGGCGGCTCGCGCCGAGCACGAGCTGGGTGGCGTTGACGCCCCGGGCGAAGTCCAGCAGCGCCGCCGGGATGTCGGTGCCGAGCACCTGGTGGTACGTGCCGCCGAGGCTCTCCACCAGCACCCGCTGCCGGGCCAGCTGGGCCGGGTCGGCGCCGGCGAGCCCGTCGCTGCGGGCCACGTGCACGGCGAGCAGGTCGGCGCCCTTGCTGCGGGCGGCGATCCGGGCGGCTCGGCGGATCAGCGTCTCGCCCTCCGGGCCGCCGGTCAGCGCGACGACCACCCGTTCCCGCGCCTCCCAGGTGTCGGAGATGCCCTGCTGGGCCCGGTACGCGTCGAGCTGCTCGTCGACCTTGTCGGCCAGCCAGAGCAGCGCCAGTTCGCGCAGCGCGGTGAGGTTGCCGACCCGGAAGTAGTTGCCGAGCGCGGCGTCGATCTTGTCGGGCCGGTAGATGTTGCCGTGCGCCATCCGGCGGCGCAGCGCCTCCGGCGTCATGTCCACCAGCTCGACCTGCTCGGCGGCCCGGACCACCTGGTCCGGCACCGTCTCCCGCTGGGTGGTGCCGGTGATCTGCGCGACCACGTCGTTGAGCGACTCCAGGTGCTGCACGTTGACCGTGCTGAGCACGCTGATCCCGGCGTCGAGCAGCTCCTGCACGTCCTGCCAGCGCTTCTCGTGACGGGAGCCGGGCACGTTGGTGTGGGCCAGCTCGTCCACCACGACGACCTCGGGCCGCCGGGCCAGCACCGCGTCCAGGTCCATCTCGGTGAACTCGACGCCCCGGTAGGTCATCGACCGGCGCGGCACCACCTCCAGGTCACCGATCATCTCGGCGGTGTGCCGACGGCCGTGCGTCTCGACCAGGCCGATCACCACGTCGGTGCCGCGCTCGGCCCGGCGCTGGGCCTCCTCGAGCACGGCGTACGTCTTCCCGACGCCCGGGGCGGCCCCGAGGTAGATCCGCAGTTCACCCCTGCCCACAGCGTCCATCCTCCCTGACCGGCCGGGAGCGGCCCCGGGTCTTCCCCGGGGCCGCTCCGGTCGCTGTCGCGTCAGCGTGCCGGGAACGCCTCGTCCAGCGCCAGATTGAGTTCAAGCACGTTCACACCGGGCTCGCCCATGAAGCCCAGCGCCCGGCCGGTGGTGTGCTCGGCGACCAGCCGCCGTACCGCCGCCGGGTCCGCGCCGCGCTCCCGCGCCACCCGGGCCACCTGGATCCGGGCGTACGCCGGGGAGATGTGCGGGTCGAGGCCGCTGCCACTGGCGGTGACCGCGTCGGCCGGCACGGCCGGGCGGGCCGGAGCGTCCCCGCGTACCGGGGTGACGATGCCGCCCTCGGCGACGTAGTCGTGGCCGGGCTGCGCCGCCTCCACCGGCACGCCCTGCCAGGTGGCGACGAACGGCGTCGCGGGCGCGGCCTGGTTGACGCTCACCACGCGGGTGATCCGGCCGGTGAGGCCGTCGGCGCGGAACACGGCGAGCACCGCGCCCACCCCGTCCGGCGTGCAGTACGGGCGCCGCCCGTCCACGCCGTCGAGGTCGCCGACTGCCCGGCTGCGCGCGCAGACCTGGGTGAGCAGGCTCGGCGTGGAGTCGGCGGGGTCGGCGGCGAGCGTGTCCACCACGCTCTCCGGGCCGAGGTTGCCCGCCGCGGTGGCGGTCGGGTCGTAGCCGTCCCCGGCGGCCGACGGGCGGGACTGGAAGTAGCGCGGGATCGGGTTGCCGTCCGCGTCGGTGAACGACTGGCCGATCAGCGAGCTGCCGACGGTCCGTCCGCCGGCGGTGAGCAGTGAGCCGTCCGCCCTGCCGTCGAGGCCGGGGAGCCGGCCGACGGCGACCAGGGAGAGCGGGTAGACCAGGCCGAGCAGCACGGTGAAGACGAGCACCGCGCGCAGGGCGGCCAGGTGCTGGGAGAGCCAACTGGGAAGGCGCATCACGAGATCCCCGGGACGAACTGGACGAGCAGGTCGATGAGCTTGATGCCGACGAACGGCACCACGATGCCGCCGAGGCCGTAGAGCCACAGGTTGCGGCGCAGCAGCGTCGAGGCGCTGGCCGGGCGGTAGCGCACGCCGCGCAGGGCCAGCGGGATCAACGCCACGATGACAATCGCGTTGAAGACGACGGCGGAGAGGATCGCCGACTCGGGGCTGTCCAGGCGCATGATGTTGAGCCGGTCCAGCGACGGGTAGATGCCGGCGAACATGGCCGGGATGATCGCGAAGTACTTCGCGATGTCGTTGGCGATGCTGAACGTCGTCAGCGCACCCCGGGTGATCAGCAACTGCTTGCCGATCTCCACGATCTCGATCAGCTTGGTCGGGTCGGAGTCGAGGTCGACCATGTTGCCGGCCTCCTTCGCGGCCGACGTGCCGGTGTTCATGGCGACGCCGACGTCCGCCTGGGCCAGCGCGGGGGCGTCGTTCGTGCCGTCGCCGGTCATGGCGACGAGCCGGCCGCCCTCCTGCTCCTTCTTGATCAGCGCGAGCTTGTCCTCCGGCGTGGCCTCGGCGAGGAAGTCGTCCACGCCCGCCTCGTCGGCGATCGCCTTCGCGGTACGCGGGTTGTCGCCGGTGATCATCACGGTCCGGATGCCCATCCGGCGCATCTCGTCGAAGCGCTCCCGCATCCCGGCCTTCACCACGTCCTTGAGGTGGATGACGCCGAGCGCCCGGGCCGGTTCGCCCGCCACGTGCTCGGCCACCACGAGCGGCGTGCCGCCGGTGCCGCTGATCGCGTCGACCAGTTCACCCACCTGTTCGGTCGGGTGACCGCCGTTGTCGCGTACCCACTTCATCACCGCGGCGGCGGCGCCCTTGCGGACGTGCCGGACGTCCCCGTCGGCGTCGAGGTCGACGCCGCTCATCCGGGTCTGCGCGGTGAACGGCACGAACGTGGCGTGCGGGATGAGGCCGGGCTCGCGCTCGCGTAGCCCGTACTCGTTCTTGGCGAGCACCACCACCGAGCGGCCCTCGGGGGTCTCGTCGGCCAGGCTGGACAGCTGCGCCGCGTCGGCGAGCGTGGTCGCGTCCACGCCGGTCACCGGCAGGAACTCGGCGGCCTGCCGGTTGCCGAGCGTGATCGTGCCGGTCTTGTCCAGCAGCAGCGTGTTGACGTCGCCCGCCGCCTCGACCGCCCGGCCGCTCATCGCCAGCACGTTGCGCTGCACGAGCCGGTCCATGCCGGCGATGCCGATCGCGGACAGCAGCGCGCCGATGGTGGTCGGGATGAGACAGACCAGCAGCGACACGAGGACGACGCCGGTGACGCCGGAGTCGGTGATCGCCGCGGTGTCCGGCGCGGCGGCCTGGTAGCCCTTCGCGAAGATCGCCATGGGCTGGAGCGTGACGACGGCGAGCAGGAAGATGATCGTCAGCGCGGCCAGCAGGATGTTCAGCGCGATCTCGTTCGGCGTCTTCTGCCGGTTGGCGCCCTCGACCAGCGCGATCATCCGGTCGATGAAGCTCTCGCCCGGCTTCTGGGTGATCCGGACGACGATCCGGTCGGAGAGGACCCGGGTGCCGCCGGTGACCGCGCTGCGGTCGCCGCCGGACTCCCGGATCACCGGGGCGGACTCGCCGGTGATCGCCGACTCGTCGACGCTGGCGATGCCCTCCACCACGTCGCCGTCGCCCGGGATGACCTGCCCGGCCTCGACCAGGACGACGTCACCCTGCCGCAGTTGCGGCGCGGGCACCGCCTCGTCCCGGTACGCGTTCGCGGCGGCACCGGGCGTCCAGCCGACCAGGCGGGTGGCGATGGTGTCCTGCTTGGCCCGGCGCAGCGTGTCGGCCTGCGCCTTGCCGCGTCCCTCGGCGACCGCCTCGGCCAGGTTCGCGAAGATCACGGTGAGCCAGAGCCAGACGGTGATCGCGATCGCGAAGACGGACGGGTCGGCCACCGCGAGCACTGTGGTGAACAGCGCGCCGATCTCCACGATCAGCATCACCGGGTTGCGCCACAGGGTGCGCGGGTCGAGCTTGCGCAGCGCGTCCGGCAGCGACCGGAGCAACTGGCGAGGGTCGAGCAGTCCGCCGCCGACCCGGTCGCCCCGGATGGCGTGGTCGCCGGTGACCGGTGCGTCGAGGGCCGGCGCGTCGGCGGTCTGCACAGGTGCGGTCATGTCCTTGTCTCTCATGGTGGTCACAGCCCTTCGGCCAGCGGGCCGAGCGCGAGTGCGGGAAGGAAGGTGAGCGCGACGAGGACCACTGTGACGCCGACGACCATGCCGACGAACAGCGGCCGGTGGGTCGGCAGGGTGCCCTCGGAGGCGGGTGTGGGTTGCTGGCGGGCCAGCGAGCCGGCCAGCGCGAGCACGAAGATGATCGGCAGGAACCGGCCGAGCAGCATGCAGAGCCCGAGCGCGGTGTTCCACCACTGTGTGTTCACGGTGATGCCGGCGAACGCGGAGCCGTTGTTGTTGCTGGCCGAGGTGAACGCGTAGAGCACCTCGGACAGCCCGTGCGGCCCGGCGTTCAGCGCCGTCGAGGCGTTGCCGGTGGCGAACGCGGCGGCGGTGCCGGTGAGCACCAGCGCCGGGGTGATCAGGAAGTACATCGAGGCGAACTTGATCTCACGCGAGCCGATCTTCTTGCCCAGGTACTCCGGGGTGCGCCCGACCATCAGGCCGGCCACGAACACCGTGATCACCGCGAGGATCAGCAGCCCGTACAGGCCGGCGCCGACGCCGCCGGGCGCGACCTCGCCGAGCATCATGTTGCCCAGCGTCATCATGCCGCCCAGCGCGGTGTACGAGTCGTGGAACGAGTTGACGGCGCCGGTCGAGGTGAGCGTGGTGGCCGCCGCGAACGTGGCCGAGTTCGACACGTCGAAGCGCACCTCCTTGCCCTCCAGCGCCGCGCCGACCGCCTGCGGCACCGTGCCGTCCCCGGTCAGCTCGAAGACGTTGGTGAGGGTGATGCTGGCGAGCGCCAGGATCGCCATGACGGCGGCGATCGCGTAGCCCTGCCGCTTCTGCCCCACCATCCGGCCGAAGACCCGGGGCAGGCTGAACGGGATCACCAGGATCAGGAAGATCTCCAGCCAGTTCGTCC
The DNA here is from genome assembly GCF_057196585.1 of Micromonospora sp. ATLC20. NCBI lineage: Bacteria > Bacillati > Actinomycetota > Actinomycetes > Micromonosporales > Micromonosporaceae > Micromonospora > Micromonospora sp. ATLC20. The sequence goes on along the minus strand of NZ_JBXUOV010000137.1, from coordinate 2,587 downwards.
ACGCGGTCGGGTTCTCGAACGGGTGGGCGCTGTTGACGTTGTAGAAGCCGCCGCCGTTGGTGCCCAGCTCCTTGATGACCTCCTGGCTCGCCACCGGCCCGCCGGTGACGGTCCGGGTGCCGCCGGTCAGCGTGGTCACGTCGGTGCCGCCGGACAGGTTCTGCACCACGCCGCCGAGCATCAACGCGAGCGCGCCGAGCACCGCGATCGGCAGCAGGATCCGCAGCGTGACCCGGGTCAGGTCGACCCAGAAGTTGCCCAGCTCGCCGGTGCGGCTGCGGGCGAAGCCCCGGACCAGCGCCACCGCCACGGCGATGCCGACAGCGGCCGAGACGAAGTTCTGCACCGCCAGGCCGGCCATCTGCACCAGGTGGCCCATCGTCGACTCACCCGAGTACCACTGCCAGTTCGTGTTGGTCACGAACGACACAGCGGTGTTCCAGGCGCCGTGCGGCACCACCGGGTCGAATCCCAGCGAGAGCCACAGGTGGTTCTGCAGGCGCTGGAACGCGTACAGGAACAGCAGGGAGACGGCCGAGAAGGCCAGCACCGAGCGGGCGTACACGCCCCAGGTCTGCTCGGCGGCCGGGTCGACCCCGACCAGGCGGTAGATCCCCCGCTCGAGGAGGGACGACCGGGTTCCGGCGACCACGCGGTGCATGTAGTCGCCGAACGGCCGGTGCACGGCGACGAGCGCCGCCACCAGCGACAGGACGAAGAGCACGCCGGCTGTCGTCATGCTCATCAGAAGCGCTCCGGGAACAGCAGGGCGGCGACCAGGAACACGCCCAGGCCGATCGCCAGCACCAGGCCGACGGCGTTGACGGCGTTCACAGCTTCTCCACGCCCCTCACCACGAGGGCGAGAGCCGCGAACAGCCCCACCGTCAGCAACACGAACAGCACGTCAGACACGGCTGATCTCTCCTAGCGGAAGATGTCCTCGCGACCGCCTCCCGGCCGCGCCGGGCAATCACAGCGCCGTATCCGCCGGACGGACAGGGGTCTTGACGCGACCATCACGCGCGGCCGCGGTTTCTTGACGCGCTTTTCACGCCGCCTCCGCGGCCGGTGATCCGGGTCACCGGATCGGCCTCGGCGCCGATCGACCGGAGGTGCCGGTAGCCGGCGCCGAGCACCGCGGCGAACCCGATCGGCGCGGCCTGGGACCAGGCGTCACCCGGGCCGGTCAGCTCGCCGTAGCGGTGCGCGAGGAACCCGACGAAGACCGCCGCACCCAACGCGGCCACCGCCGCGACCGCGCGCAGGTCGGCCACCACAGCGGCGTACGCCCCGACGACGCCCGCCATCACCAGGACCCGCCCGGGCCGTTCGTCAGACCCGAACACCCCCGCCGCCACCAGCGCCGCGCCGACCACCACTGCGGCGCCGGCTGCCACCCGGAATCCGGTGCACCCGTCCGCCCGATCTCGTCCCATGTCCGCCTCCCGCGTCGGTACGTCCTCCGCGGGCCATACCAGCCGGGCCGGGTGCGTACGGTCGACGGCTTTGACGGATCCGGTACGGGCGGGCCGGGGCTTTTCACGCCGCCTTCACGGGCCGCACGGCGCGGGGGCCGTGACGGGCCGGTCCGCCGCCTACGCTGGCCCGGTGACCACCGAACTGACCCTGCTGTCGGACGTGGTCTGCCGAGGTGTGCCGGTGGGCGGCGCCCGGCTGCGCGGGCTGCTGGCCCTCCTGGCCGGCCGGCTCGGGCCCGGCTGCGGCACCGGCGCGCTCGTCGACGCGCTCTGGCCGGACGATCCGCCCCGGCATCCGGTGAAGGCGTTGCAGATCCTGGTCTCCCGGGCCCGCGCCGAGCTGGGCGCCGACCTGATCGTCCGGACCGCCACCGGTTACCGGCTGGCGCTCACCGATGCGCAGGTGGACGTGGCGGCGGTGCTGCGGCACGCCGGGGCGGCGGCACGGCACGGCCGGGCGGGTGCGCACGCGCCCGCACTCGCCGAGGCGGAGGCCGGGCTGGCGTACTGGGCCGGTCCGCCCGGCGACGACCCGGGTGAGGGCGATCCGCTCGCCGCGTTGCGCGCGGACCGGGCCGCCACGTACCGCGAACTGTCCCGGGCGCGGGCGCTCGCGTTGTCCCGGCTCGGACGGCACGCGGAGGCGCTGGCCGGGCTCGCCGCGCCGGCCGCCGCAAGCCCGCACGACGAGGAGGTGCTGGCCGAACTGCTCCGGTGCGAGGCAGCGGTGACGAGCCGGTCGGCGGCGCTGACCCGGTACGAGGACTACCGCCGCTCGCTCCGCGACGAGCTGGGCGCCGAGCCGGGAGCGGCGCTGCGCGAGCTGCACCGGGAACTGCTCGACGGGGAGAGCCGGGTGGCCCGGCCCGGCATCCCGTACGAGCCGAACCCACTGCTGGGCCGCGACGGCGACCTGGCGTCGGTGGAGTCCCTGCTGGCCGGCTCCCGGGTGGTCTCCGTCGTCGGTCCGGGCGGGCTGGGCAAGACCCGGCTCGCGTACGCGGTGGCCCGGCGCGCGCCGCAGCGCGGCGTACGCCTGGTGGCGCTCGGCGCGGTCACCGCCGACGGCGACGTGCCCGAGGCCCTCGCGGCGGCGCTGGGGGTCGG
>NZ_JBXUOV010000136.1:0-15220 GCF_057196585.1 Micromonospora sp. ATLC20 | reverse complement strand
GGCGCGCTGGGCGCGCTGGGCGCGCTGGGCGCGCTGGGCGCGCTGGGCGCGGTGGGCGCGGTGGGCGCGGTGGGCGCGGTGGGGTTGGTGCTGTGGTGCTTCTGGGTGCGCTGCTCGCGGTCACCCCTTGGGTTGGTCGAGATCTTGGTAGGAAACGGCCCTCATGGGGGCCGTTTCCTACCAAGATCTTTGTGCGTTCCGGCTTGTAGGACGGCGATCCTGGGAAGTGGGCGGCGGGCGGGTGTTGACGGGGTGCTGGATCCTGGTGCGGACCGGCGCCGGCGTCAGGGGGCGGTGATCAGGGCGATCAAGGTGTCGCGGGCGGTACGGACTGCGGCCCGGGACTCGTCGGTGTGGTCCAGCGCGTCGAATCCGTGCTGCCCGTTCGGCACGTCCACCACGCACAGCGGGATGCCACGCCGCCGCGCGACCACAGTGAACGCCTCGATGGTGGGGGCGACCTCGGGCCGTTCCCGCCCCGCCCGGGTCAGTACGAGCGTCGGCCGCGCCGCGCCCTCCGCATGCGCGGCGTCGACGTTCGCGGCGTCGACGTTCGCGGCGTCGGGGGAGGCGGTGCCGGACGGAGTGGCGGCGTCCGGGTCTGTGGGCAGGTCGAGGGCGTCGATCGGGCGGAAGCGCGGGTCCACCGGCGGCCATCCGGGCAGCGGCGCCAGCAGCGGATACGTCGCCGCCACGCCGCGCAGCCAGGCGGGCGGGTCGCGGAGCCAGTCGCCGATCAGCAGGCCGGCGCCGGAGAAGAACCAGAGGCCGAGCCGGTCGGCGTCGACGCGTGGGTCGGCGCGGAGCAGTTCGGCGGCGGCGGCCACCCGGGCGGCGACCGTGTACAGGTCGTCCGGGCTCGCCACGGTGAGCCGGGGGATCGCGGCCAGCACGCCCGCCTCGGCGAGCAGTGCGCCGTAGCCCCGGTAGAGCGGCCAGTCCCGCGCGTCGGGGGCCTCGGGCGGTCCCGGTACGCCGTGCACGACGACGACCGCGGGATGCCGGCCGTCGCCGGCGGGTACGTGCAGGTCGACGTCACCGTGCCGTTCCACGGCAGCGGGTGGGGGATCGAGGACGAACGGGCTCTCCCAGAAAACGGTTCCCATCACGACGATGGTAGGAGAATCCGCCGCCCTCGACTGTCCGGTCAGGACGACGACGAGGCCTTGGCGTGCCGTTCGCGCAGCCGGTCCCGGATCTCCTCCGGGGTGTACGCCCGGCGCCGCCGTTCGGCCCGCGCCACCACCACGCCGGTCGCCGCGACGCCGGCGAGACCCGCGAGACCGAGTACCTTCCACCACCGCATCCGTTGCCGCATCCGCATAGGGTAGTCCTCCATGAGCATCAGCCTGGACGAGGCCGTGGAGCTGACCCGTACCGGCGATCTGTGGGTGTTCCGCGGACGCAGCGTGCCCGACCGGGCCATCCAGCTCACCACGAACAGCCCGGTGAACCACGTGGGCATGGCGGTGGTGCTCGACGACATGCCGCCGCTGATGTGGCACGCCGAGCTGGGCCGTTCGCTGCCGGACATGTGGACCGGCACGCATCAGCGTGGCGTGCAGCTGCACGACCTGCGGGACGCGGTCTGCGTCTGGGCCAACCGGTACGGCCAGCGGGGTTGGCTGCGCCAGCTCGAACCGCCGGCGGACACCGCGATGGAGGAGGCGGTGCTGCGTACCGTGGCGCGTCTGGACGGGACGCCGTTCCCGTCCACCGCGCAGCTCGCCTGGCGGTGGGCGCGGGGCCGGCTGCCGCACCCGCGCCGCCTGAGCCTCGGCGGCCTCCGGGGCGGGGCCGGCGACCGGAACCAGCTCGGCATCCTGAGCAGGATCATCGACCGGGGCGAGACCGGCCGCCAGGGCAGGGCCGGCGAGACCGGCGGCCGAGGCGAGACCGGTGACCGGGGCGAGACCGGCGACACCACCAGGGAGAACGCGGCGGCGCTGGAGACGGCGTACTGCGCCGAGGTGGTCGCGGTGACCTACGAGGCGATGGGTCTGCTGCCCGCCGGGCGGCGGCCCAACTGGTACGACCCGGGGCGGTTCTGGAGCGGCGACGACCTGGCCCTCAGCGGCGGCGCGCACCTCGGCGCCGAGATCGAGGTGCGGATCCCGCCGCGCTGAGGAAGGTTTGCCGCGAGGGCGCGCCGGTAATGAGGAGCGTCGTGACGGCTTCCACCGACCTCGACACGCTCACCGACTTCTTCGACCGGTACGGCGTGGCGCTGACCACCGCCGACGTGCCGGCCATCGCCGGCTGCTACGCCCTGCCCGGGCTGGTGGTCGCCGACACCTACAGCTTCTCGTTCACATCGCCGGCGGCCGTGGCGCTCAGTTTCGTCGGCGCCGCGCCTGACTACCAGGAGCGGGAACTCGTCGCGGCGAACGCGCAGATCGAGGACGTGCAGCAGATCTCGGCGCTGCTCACCGAGGTGGCGGTGCGCTGGGAGTTCCTGGACAGTCAGGGAGGCGCGGTCCCCGGCGAGCGCTACCGCTATCTGCTGCGCACCACCGAGGACGGGCCGGTGATCTGCACCGTCATCCGTACCGCCTGATCGTGGTGGGGGGGGGGGGGGGGGGGGGGGGGGGGGGGGGGGGGGGGGGGGGGCCGGGGGCGAGGGCTGTCAGGGGAGTTCGTCGGGGGTGCGGGTCAGGAGGAAGGTGGCTATGTCCAGGGCTACCGGGGTGCCGGAACGGTCGCGGATCACCGTCAGGATCTCGCCGTCCTGGGAGCCGGAGCGGCCCCGCCACCGGTCCGGGCCCTCCGGCGTGAAGCGGAGCAGCGGCCTGCCCACCTGACCGCCGACCAGGTCGCCGGCGGCGTCGACGCGGAACTCGTATTCGCCGCCCATCCACCACCAACGGCCGGTCAGCGCGGCCACGTCGGCGGCGGGCGGGTCGGCCGGGCGCCAGGGCGCGGGCGCGGCCGGTTCGGCGTCCAGCACCAGCGTGAGCGCCTCGCGGCCGAGCGCGCCGATGTGGTGGCCGCGCAGCCCGTACGCGTTGGCGAAGTTGACCACGGCGGTGCGTGTCGGCCGGTGCACGGCCAGGCCGGCGACGTACCCGGGCATGGAGCCGCCGTGCCCGACGTACACCCGGTCGCCGACCCGGTAGAGCTCGATGCCGAGGCCGTGCCCGCCGGTCCACGAGTCCAGGTCGTTGATCACCAGAGGCGCGCACATCTCGGTGAGCGTGGCGGGGGAGAGCAGCGCCGGGTCCGGGTCGGCCAGGAACGCCGCCCAGCGGCCCAGGTCCTCGACAGTCGACCAGAGCTGCCCGGCCGGGGCCATCGCCCCGGTGTCGGTACGCGGCTCCTCCCGCAGCGTCTCGTGCCAGGGGTGGACGACGTAGCCGTGGGCGTACGGCTCGGCCGGGTGGTACGTGGTGCGGCGCATGCCCAGCGGCGTCAGCAGCCGCTCGGTCAGCAGCTCCGCCCACGGCGTGCCGGTGATCCGTTCCAGGACGGCGCCGAGCAGCCCGTACGCCAGGTTCGAGTAGTGGTAGACGAAGTGCGGCGGATAGGCGATCTTGCCCGGTGTCAGCCCGGCCAGCAGCGTGTCCAGGTCCATGCCCTCGGCGCGTTCCCACCAGTCGCCGTCCGGCTCGCGTTGCAGGCCGCCGACGTGGCCGAGCAGTTGGCGCACGGTCACCGCGCCGACCGGGGTGCCGGGCAGGTGGGCGTCGAGCGGGTCGTCGAGCGCCAGCCGCCCGGCGTCGCGCTGCTGCATCACCAGCAGCGCGGTCATGGTCTTGGTGATCGAGCCGACCCGGTACTGCAGGTCGCCGTCGGGGCGGGGCGTCTCACCGGCGACCGCCAGGTGTGCCAGGCGGCCGTCGCGGACCACGCCGAGGGCGAGCGAGGGGCCCCGCCCCTCGGCCTGGGCCCGGGCGACCAGCAGGTCCACCTGACGCGCGGTCTCGGGCAGCAGGGGCATGTCGTCCTCCTCGTCGGCCGGCGGCGCGGTACGCCGTGCCGAGCCTAGCGATCATGACAGTTCGATGACACGTGCGTTGACGTGTCAGGATTGGTCTCGTGGACGCCGTCTTCTGGATCGTTCTGGGTGTGGTATTAGCGGTCGCCGAGATCTTCACGACGACGCTCTTCCTGATCATGTTCGGGGTCGGGGCGTTCGCCGCCGCCGGCGCCGCGGCGCTCGGTGCGCCGGTGGCGCTCCAGGCGGTGATCTTCGCGGTGGTGTCGGCGCTTTCGGTGGCGGTGGTCCGTCCGGTGGTCCGGCGGCACGCCCGGCCGGCGCTGGAGACCGGGGAGCAGCCGTTCGGGGTCGAGGCGCTGGAAGGGGCCACCGCTGTGGTCCTGGAGCCGGTCGACGCCGACCGGGGCATGGTCAAGATCGATGGTGAGCTGTGGACGGCCCGCTCGTACGACGCGACGCGCACGTACGCCGAGGGTGAGCGGGTGCAGGTGATCAAGGTCCGGGGCGCTACCGCCCTGGTATGGCAGGACGACATTTCCACCCCGGGCGAGCTGCCCGAAGCGAAAAGGTGAACGGTATGGAGTTTCTGGCGATCCTGATGATCGCGGTGGCGTTGATCGGTGTGGTGACGCTGTTCAAGGCGGTACGGATCGTGCCGCAGCAGCGTCAGGACGTGGTGGAGCGGCTGGGCCGGTACAAGCGCACGCTGAACCCGGGCCTCAACCTGCTGGTGCCGTTCGTCGACGCGGTGCGCACCAAGGTCGACATGCGCGAGCAGGTGGTCAGCTTCCCGCCGCAGCCGGTGATCACCTCCGACAACCTGGTCGTCTCGATCGACACGGTCCTCTACTTCAAGGTGGTCGACTCGGTTCGCGCCACCTACGAGATCTCCAACTTCCTCCAGGCCATCGAGCAGCTCACCGTCACCACGCTGCGTAACGTGATCGGCTCGCTGGACCTGGAGCGCGCGCTGACCAGCCGCGAGGAGATCAACCGGCACCTGTCCGGCGTGCTGGACGAGACCACCGGCCGCTGGGGCATCAAGGTGACCCGGGTCGAGATCAAGGCGATCGAGCCGCCGCCGAGCATCCGCGACTCGATGGAGAAGCAGATGCGCGCCGAGCGGGACCGCCGCGCCGCGATCCTCAACGCCGAGGGGCACAAGCAGTCGCAGATCCTCACCGCCGAGGGTGAGAAGCAGGCCGCGGTGCTGCGCGCCGACGGTGACCGGCAGGCCCGGATCCTGCAGGCGGAGGGCCAGGCCAAGGCGATCCGTACTGTCTTCGACGCGATCCACACCGCCAACCCGAGCCAGAAGGTGCTTGCGTACCAGTACCTCCAGGCGCTGCCGCAGATCGCCAACGGCACCGCCAACAAGGTGTGGATCGTCCCGACCGAGCTGACCAAGGCCCTGGAGGGCATGGGTGGCGCGCTGGGCGGCCTGGCCAACATGGTCGGCGACCAGCCGTCGCCGGAGGCCGCCAAGAGCGCCGGCGAGGTCGAGCGGGAGGCCGCGGAGGCCGCCCAGGCCGCGGCCATCGCCGCCCAGGAGATCCACGACGAGGTACGCGTGGCCGAGGCGCAGGCCACCGGCGGCAACACCCCGCAGGGTCTGCCCGCGCCGGAGCCGGTGTCCCCGGCCAGCCTGGTGAACGACCCGGCGGACCAGCGCGAGCGGGGCTGACCGGCAAATCCGAGAATCCCTCATACGGCGCTCCGGCGACTGCCACCATCGGTTTCAGGACGGGTGGTGAGCAGGGCCGGAGCGCCGTTGCGCGTCCCGGGCCATCCGCGGCGCGAACGAGGTGAGGCATGAAGGACCCGGCGAACCGGCTGTTCTCCCGTACCCCGGTCCCCGGCGCGCACGACCCCGCCGGGCCGATCGGCTCCCGGCGTACCGGAGGGGGTTTCGGGGTCCTGCCGTTCGTCTCCGAACCCGGCCCGGGAGCGCCGGCCACCGACGCGACCTGGGCCTGGTCGATCCGCCGGTTCGCCCGCGCGGCGGTCTGGCTGCTCCCGGCGTACGCGGTCCTCTACGGCCTGGTGGCGATGGCCAGCGACGGCGGCGTCGGCAACGACCCGTACCCGGCCGACGGCCGGCCGCTCTACCTGGTCGGCTGGGTCGCCTCGGTGTGGCTGGGGCTGCTCGCCCTGCTGGCGCTCACCGGCCTGCTCGCCGCCACCCGCTGCCGCCGCGTCGCACTGGCCGGGCTGCTGGCGAGCATCGGCGGGATGGTGCTGATGCTGCCGTTCGCCGGGCTGGCCGAGCAGACGCCGGTGTTCGGCGTGACCGCGCGCGGCATCGTGCTGTTCGGCGCCACCCTCTACAGCGTGGGCTGGTTCCTCACCGGCTGGTCGGTCGCCCGGTCCGGGATGTTCTCCTACGGCGACGGGACGATGCTGATGATCGCCGCCCCGCTGCTCGGCCTGGGTGGCGCGCTGATCGGCTCGCTCCAGACGTTCGGCGCGATCTTCGTGCTGGTCGCCGGCATCGGCATCGGCTACCGCAGCGGCCGCCTGGTGCCCGAGACCATCGCCCGGGACGCCGCCGCGGCGAGCGTCGCCGCCGCGCCGGTGCCGCCGACGTCACCGAAGGGCCCACTCGGGGCGGGCTGACCGTTTCTTCAGCTGGGCGGTCGCCGTGAAGTAACTGACAGTTGCCTGGCGAGGTGGCCGGTAGGCGGCTTTCGTGGCAATCCTGGAGTCCATGCCGTCTCCCAGGTCGCCGCTGTCGCGGCTGTTCACCGTGCTGCTGGCCGGCCTGCTCGCCGGGCTCGTCCTCGCGCTCGCCGCGCTTCCCGGCGGCCTGCTCGGCGGGTTCGCCGCCCGGGCCGCGCTCGGCGCGTACGCGGAGCTGCCCGACGCGCTGCGCACCCCCATGCAGCCGCAGCGCTCCTACCTCTACGCCAACGACGGCAAGACGCTGATCACCACGTTCTACGACGTGAACCGCACCGACGTGCCGCTGGCCGAGATCGCCCCGGTGATGCGGCAGGCGATCATCGCGGCCGAGGACCGGCGGTTCTACTCGCACGGCGGCGCTGACCTGCGCGGCATCGCCCGCGCGCTGGTCGCGAACGTCAAGGGCGGCGGCACCGAGCAGGGCGGCTCCACGCTGACCATGCAGTACGTCCGCAACGTGCTCAAGACCGACCCGAACCGCACCCCGGAGGAGCGGCAGGCCGCCACCGAGCAGACCGTCGGGCGCAAGCTCCAGGAGATCCGGTACGCGAACGCGCTGGAGCAGTCGCTGTCCAAGGACGAGATCCTCAACCGCTACCTCAACATCGCCTACTTCGGTTCCGGCGCGTACGGCGTCGCCGCCGCGAGCCAGCGCTACTTCGGCAAGGCCCCGGCCGACCTGACGCTGGGCGAGGCGTCGCTGCTCGCCGGCCTGGTCCAGTCGCCCGACGCGTACAGCCCGATCGACGGCGACAAGGACCAGGCGCTGGCCCGCCGGGGGTACGTGCTCGACGCGATGGCCGAGACCGGCGCGATCACCGCGCAGCAGGCCGCCGCGGCGAAGGCCGAGCCGCTGACGCTGCGCCCGACGGCCCAGCCCAACGGCTGCACCGCCACCGCCCAGGGGCACGACGACTGGGGCTTCTTCTGCGACTACCTGCGCCGCTGGTGGCTCACCCAGCCGGCCTTCGGCAGCACCCCCGAGGAGCGCGAGCAGGCGCTGCGCCGCGGCGGCTACCGGGTCGTCACCACGCTCGACCCGAAGATCCAGCAGACCGCGCAGGAGCAGGCCACCAAGGTCTACGGGTACGGCAACAAGCGCGCGTTGCCGATCGCGGCGGTCGAGCCCGGCACCGGCCGGGTCCTCGCCATGGCGGTGAACCGGCACTACAGCCTCGACGCCAACCCGGACGGGCAGGCCAACCACCCGAACACGGTCAACCCGCTGATCTCCGGCGGCGCCAGCGTCGACGGCTACCAGGCCGGCTCGACGTTCAAGATGTTCACCATGCTGGCCGCGCTGGAGGCCGGCAAGCCGCTGTCCACCGGCTTCGACGCCCCCAGCAGGCTGCCCACCCGGTACGCCTCGGACGACGAGGGCAACTGCGACGGCACGTGGTGCCCGGCCAACGCCAACCCGCAGTGGATGGACGGCTACCGGATGATGTGGGACGGCTTCGGCCGGTCCGTCAACACGTACTTCGTCTGGCTGGCCGAGCAGGTCGGCGAGGACAAGGTGGTGGAGATGGCCCAGCGTCTCGGCATCACCTTCCGGGCCGACTCCGACGCCGCGTTCGCCCGCGACAACGCCGCCAACTGGGGCGCGTTCACGCTCGGCGTCGCCGCCACCACCCCGCTGGACCTGGCGAACGCGTACGCCACGGTGGCCGCCGAGGGCACGTACTGCACGCCGCTGCCGGTGGTGTCGGTGACCGCGCCCGACGGTGACGCCGTCGACGTGGCGCAGCCGTCCTGCAAGCGGGTGCTCGAACCGGACGTGGCCCGCGCCGCCACCGACGCGGCCCGCTGCCCGGTCGGCCAGCAGTCCGCGTTCGACCAGTGCAACGGCGGCACCGCCACCGCCGTCGACTCGATCGTCGGCCGCCCGGTGGCCGGCAAGACCGGCAGCTCGGAGCGCAACGCCACCGAGACGTTCGTCGGCTACACCCCGCAGGTCGCGGTCGCCGGCATCGCCGCCAACCCGGACGACGTCACCGACCTGGTCGGCTCCGCCGTGCAGGCGAAGGTGATCGACGCGGTGGCCCGGACCATCAAGACGGCGCTCACCGGCAAGCCGGTGGCCGACTTCACCGCGCCGAGCCGGGCGCTGGTCGGCGACCCGCAGCGCCCGCAGCCGCCCCGGCGGACCGAGCCGGACCGCCGCGAGCAGCGCCAGGAGAGCGAGCTGCCCTCCGACGTGCTGCGCTGGCTGCGCGAGCGGGGGTAACGGCCCCTCTCACCGCCGGGCCGCACGCACCGCCGCGTCGAGGGCGGCGGCCACCTCGTCCGGGGTGCCGTCGCCGTCGAGCGTGACGAACGAGCCGAACTCCGGCAGCGCCCGGTACGCGCCGTCCAGCGCGCGCAGGTGCGCCAGTTCCTCGGTGTCGATGCCCCGCGCGGCCACCCGCCGCTGCGCCACCTCGGGCGAGGTGCCCAGGAAGCACACCACCGCCGGGCGCGGGAAGAACGCGTAGACGGCGCGCCTTTCCGGAGCCGTCGACGCCGATCAGTGCGATCATCACGGGACGGCCCACAGCCCCGGACGCTAACGCACCCGGACAACCATGCAGGTGACGTGTCGGATCCGGTCCGGCGGCTCCGACCCACCGGTGAGCGCGCCCGGCCGGGACGCGCCGCGACGCGGAGGAACACATCATGGGCAACGTCATCTACGGGGTGCACACGTCGGTCGACGGCTTCATTGAGGGCCCGAACGGCGAGTTCGACTGGCCGGAGATGGGGGAGGAGCTGTCCGCGTACTCGATCGGGCTGGCCGAGCGGGCCGACGCCTTCGTCTACGGGCGGCGGGTGTGGGAGATGATGTCCTCCTACTGGCCGCAGGTCGAGTCGATCTCCGACCACCCGCACGACCTGGCGTTCGCGCCGGTCTGGCGGCGTACCCCGAAGGTCGTGGTCTCGCGGACGCTCGCCGAGGCGGGCCACGGCGCCCTGGTGGTCGGCGGCGGCGACCTGGCGAAGGAGTTCGCCGACGTCCGCGAGCGGTTCCCCGGCGACCTGCTGGTCACCGGCGGCACCGGGGCGGCGACGGCGCTGGCCGCGCTCGGGCTCGTCGACACCTACGAGGTGATCGTGCACCCGGTGGTGCTCGGCGGCGGACGGCAGGTGCTGCCCGGCCTGGCCCGGCAGGGCCTGCGGCTGGTCGAGACGCGCGCCTTCGACGGACGGTCGGTGCTGCTGCGCTACGCGCGGGCCTGACGCCTCAGCGGCCCCGGCGGCGGGGCCGGTACGTGGCGAGCGCGGCCGGTACGCCGCGCCGCACGATGCCGGCCCGGTCGCTGTCCCCGCGCAGCACCGCGGCGGCGGTCTTGCGGGCCTGCTCGGCGGTGAAGTGCGGCGGCAGCATCAGCTCGGCCGGGTCCACCACCGCGTTGACCACCACCGGGCGGTCCGCGTCGAGCACCCGCTGCCACAGGCCGTCCACCCGGCCGGGGGAGTCGACCAGCTCACCGCCGAGGCCCAGCACCTCGGCCCACCTGTGGTACGCCACGTCCGGCAGGTCCTGGCTGTCCGGGAACATCGGCGTGCCCTCGCTGGAGCGCTGCTCCCAGCTGACGAACGCGAGGTCCCGGTTGTTGAGCACCAGCACGACGAACCGGGGGTCGGACCACTCCCGCCAGTACTTCGCCACCGTGATCAGCTCGTTGACGCCGTTCATCTGCATCGCGCCGTCGCCGAGCAGCGCGATCACCGGGCGGTCCGGGTGGGCGAACTTCGCCGCCAGCGCGTACGGCATCCCGCCGCCCATGGAGAGCAGCGTGCCGGAGAGGCTGGCCAGCATGCCGGGGCGGACCCGTACGTGCCGGGCGTACCAGACGGTGGCGGTGCCGCAGTCGACGGCGAGCATGGCGTCCTCGGGTAGCGCGTCGTCGAGCGTGGTGAACAGCGACTGCGGGTTGACCGGGTCGGCGGGCTGGGCGGCGACCTCGCGTTGCGAGGCCCGCCACTTGCCGGTGGCGTCGGCGAGGGTGGCCCGCCAGGCGGTCGGTCCCGGCCCCGGGCCCAGTTCCTCGAGCAGGGCGCGCAGCGTCGGCCCGGCGTCGCCGGTCAGGTTCACCTCGGTCGGGTAGCGCAGCCCCATCCGGGTGCCGTCGATGTCGATCTGCACCGCCCGGGCCTGGCCCTCCGGGGGATAGAACTCCGAGTAGGGCATCTGGCTGCCGACGATCAGCAGCCGGTCGCACTCGCGCATGAGCTGCCAGCTCGGGCGGCTGCCGAGCAGGCCGATCGCGCCGGTCACCCAGGGCTGCCGGTGGTCGACGGCGGTGAAGCCGAGCAGCGCGGTGGCGACCCCGGCGCCGAGCCGGTCGGCGATCCGGCGTACCTCGTCCTCGGCGCCCAGCGCGCCCTGCCCGACGAGCATCGCCACCCGCGCGCCGCCGCGCAGCACCTCGGCGGCGCGGCGCACGTCGGCCTCCGGCGGCACTGTCGGCTCGCTGCTCGGCACGGCGCTGGTGTGGTAGTAGCCGTGGGCGTGCGGCGGGTGCGGCACCGCCGGCAGGTCCTGCACGTCGGAGGGGAGAACCAGGGCGGTCACGGTACGCCGGGCGAGCGCGGTGCGGCAGGCCCGGTCGACCAGGTGCCGGGCCTGGGACGGGTCGTCGAGCTGGGCCAGGAAGGCCGACGCCACGTCCTTGTAGAGGGAGAGCAGGTCCACCTCCTGGTAGTAGCCGCCGCCCTCGGCTGGTAGCGCGGTGTGCCCGAGCAGCGCCACCACCGGCTGGTGGTCGAGCTTGGCGTCGTAGAGGCCGTTGAGGGCGTGGATCGCGCCCGGACCGCTTGTCACCACCACGCAGCCGAGCGGGCCGCCGCCGTACTTGACGTGCGCGCCGGCCGCGAACCCGGCTGTCTCCTCGTGCCGGACCTGGATGAACCGGGCCCGCCCCTCGGCGCGCTGCAACGCCGAGGTCATGCCGTTGATCCCGTCGCCCGGGTAGCCGTAGTAGCGGTGCACGCCCCATTCGGCGAGCCGGGCCACCAGGTAGTCGGCGACTGTGGCGTCGCGGGGGAGGTTGCCGTCGTGATCCGCGCCCATCGTGGTCCCTCCGTCACCGTCGGCCTCCCGGCTTGCTTCCCCGCCCGGGACGCCGGAAACCCGGCCCGCGCCGGAGCGGCCGGGCGGGCCGGGCAGAATCGCCTGGTGCCCGTCCACGAGATCACCGACCCCGACGACGACCGGATCGCCGACTACCGCGCGCTCACCGACGTGGAGCTGCGTACCCGCTGGGAACCGCCGCACGGGTTGTTCATCGCCGAGGGGGAGCTGGTGCTGCGGCGGGCGCTGCGGGCCGGCTACCCGGCCCGGTCGTACCTGGTCGACGCCAAGCGGGTGGACCAGCTCGCTGATCTGGACACCGGTGACGCGCCGGTGTACGCGGCCACGCCGGACGTGCTCCAGCGCGCCACCGGCTTCCACGTGCACCGGGGCGTGCTCGCGTCGTTCCACCGCAAGCCGCTGCGCTCCGCCGACGAGGTGCTCGCCGCCGCCCGGCGGGTGGTGATCCTGGAGGACGTCAACAACCACACCAACCTGGGCGCGATCTTCCGGGGTGCCGCCGCGCTCGGCGTCGACGCGGTGCTGCTGTCCCCGACCTGCGCCGACCCGCTGTACCGGCGCAGCGTACGGGTGAGCATGGGCGAGGTGTTCGCGGTGCCGTACGCCAAGCTCGAGCGCTGGCCCGACGGGCTGGACCAGGTCCGGGCGGCCGGGTTCACGGTGCTCGCGATGACACCAGCGCCTGATGCCGTACCGATGCAGCGGCTGACCCCGGCGCAGCGGGAGCGGGCGGCGTTGCTGCTCGGGGCGGAGGGGCCGGGGCTGACCGCGGCGGCGCAGGCCGCCAGCGACGTGCGGGTGGTGATCCCGATGCGGCGTGGCGTGGACTCGCTGAACGTGGCCGCAGCCGCAGCGGTGGCGTTCTGGGAGCTGGGGCGTGAGGACCCGCTCTGACGACGGGCTCCGACGACCGGCTTGCATGACCATGCGACGGCGTGCATAATCTTCCTTGTGTCCAAGGTTCTCACCTCCCTGCCCATCGGCGAACGTGTCGGCATCGCCTTCTCCGGCGGCCTCGACACCTCGGTAGCCGTCGCGTGGATGCGCGACAAGGGCGCCGTCCCCTGCGCCTACACCGCTGACATCGGCCAGTACGACGAGCCCGACATCGCCTCGGTGCCCGGCCGCGCGCTCAGCTACGGCGCCGAGGTCGCCCGCCTCGTCGACTGCCGCGCCGCCCTGGTCGAGGAAGGGCTGGCGGCGCTGACCTGTGGCGCCTTCCACATCCGCTCCGGCGGGCGGGCCTACTTCAACACCACGCCGCTGGGCCGCGCCGTCACCGGCACGCTGCTGGTCCGCGCGATGATCGCCGACGACGTGCAGATCTGGGGCGACGGCTCGACGTTCAAGGGCAACGACATCGAGCGGTTCTACCGGTACGGCCTGCTGGCGAACCCGCAGCTGCGGATCTACAAGCCGTGGCTGGACACCGACTTCGTCACCGAGTTGGGCGGGCGCACCGAGATGTCGGAGTGGCTGCTGGAACGCGGCCTGCCCTACCGGGACAGCACCGAGAAGGCGTACTCCACCGACGCCAACATCTGGGGCGCCACCCACGAGGCCAAGACGCTCGAACACCTGGACACCGGCATCGAGACCGTCGAGCCGATCATGGGCGTGAAGTTCTGGGACCCGTCCGTGGAGATCCCCACCGAGGACGTCACCATCGGCTTCGACCAGGGCCGCCCGGTGACGATCAACGGCAAGGAGTTCGGCAGCGCCGTCGACCTGGTGCTGGAGGCCAACGCCATCGGCGGCCGGCACGGCCTGGGCATGTCCGACCAGATCGAGAACCGGATCATCGAGGCCAAGAGCCGGGGCATCTACGAGGCCCCCGGCATGGCGCTGCTGCACGCCGCCTACGAGCGGCTCGTCAACGCCATCCACAACGAGGACACGCTCGCGAACTACCACAACGAGGGCCGCCGCCTCGGCCGCCTCATGTACGAGGGCCGCTGGCTCGATCCGCAGGCGCTGATGCTGCGCGAGTCGCTGCAGCGCTGGGTCGGCACGGCGGTCACCGGCGAGGTCACGCTGCGGCTGCGCCGGGGCGAGGACTACTCGATCCTCGACACCACCGGCCCGTCGTTCAGCTACCACCCGGACAAGCTGTCGATGGAGCGCACCCAGGACTCGGCGTTCGGCCCGGCCGACCGGATCGGCCAGCTCACCATGCGCAACCTGGACATCGCCGACTCCCGGGCGAAGCTGGAGCAGTACGCCTCCGTCGGCATGGTCGGCGGCGGCACCCCGCAGCGAGTGGTAGGCGCCGCCCAGGCGGCCTCGACCGGGCTGATCGGTGCCATGCCGCAGGGCGGCGCCGAGGCCATCGCGTCCCGAGGTGTGCCCACCGCCGAGGACGAGGCGCTCGACCGCGCCGCGATGGAGTTCGGCGTCGACTGATCGCCGCGGCTCGTTCCGTCCGCCCGCCCGCCGGTCCCCGCCTTCCCGGCGGGCCGGCGGGCGGTGTGGCTTTCGGCAACGGTGGTGACGCAGGGTAGCGTGTCGCCCGTGTTCCCTACCGTGCGTGAGGTGCTGGAGCTGCTGCCCGTGCGCCACGGCGCGCCGCGCCTGGTCGCGGGGAACGCCGGACTGGACCGTTCGGTGCGCTGGGTGCACATCGCCGAGGTGCCGGACATCGCCACCCTGCTCGGCGGCGGCGAACTGGTCCTGACCACCGGGATCGGCCTGCCGGGCGACGACGCCGGGCTCCGCGAGTTCATCGGCGCCCTGGCCGACGTCGGCGTCTCCGGGCTGGTGGTCGAACTGGGCCGCCGCTACGTCAGCGGAGTCCCACGCGTGATGGCCGCCGCCGCCGAACGACGCGGACTGCCCCTGATCGAGCTACGCCGGGGCACCCCGTTCGTGCGCATCACCGAGGCGGTGCACGCGCTGATCGTCGACGCCCAGCTCACCGAGCTGCGCGCCACCGAGGAGATCCACCAGCGGTTCACCGAACTGTCAGTGGAGGGCGCCGAACCGGCCGAGGTGCTGCGGCAGGCGGCCGAACTGGCCGGCTGCCCGATGGTGCTGGAGAACCTGTCCCGGCAGGTGCTCGCGTACGACCCGGCGGGGGAGAACGCCCAACTGCTGCTGGACGGCTGGGAACGGCACTCGCGGCAGATCCGCCCGCCCGGGCGCACCGCGTACGACCCGGACAGCGGCTGGCTCGTCACCACAGTCGGCGCGCGGGGACAGGACTGGGGACGGCTGCTGCTGCGCTGGCCGGCCACCGAGTCCACCCCGCCGACCCGGCTGACCATCCTGATCGAACGGGCCGCCTCCACGCTGGCCCTGGGCCGGCTGATCCGGCGCGACGCCGAGGGGCTGGAACGGCAGATCCACCGTACGCTGCTGACCGCCCTGATCGACCACACCCGCCCGGTGGACGAGGTGGCGCTGCGCGCCAAGGCGCTCGGCGTCGTCCTGGACCGCCGCCACCTGGTCGGCGTCGTGGTCCGCCACCGCGCCGACGAGCCGGCCGCCGACACGGGCGCCCCCGACGACGAGCCCGCCGCCCGCCGGGG
>NZ_JBXUOV010000135.1:0-15315 GCF_057196585.1 Micromonospora sp. ATLC20 | reverse complement strand
GGGCGCTACCGGCGCCGAGCGCGGCCCCGGTGGCCGCGCCGACGGCCAGGGCCGGACCGGCGGCCAGGGTCACGGTGCGGCCCCGGTAGTTGGTGCGCTCCAGCGCCGGGCCGCCGGGCGACGTGCGCGTCTGACGCAGCACGTAGCGGGCGGCCAGCGCGCCCGCGCCCACGGCCAGCAGCCGACCCAGTCTCACGGGACCTCCTCGATCCGGACTTCGAACGCGACGCGGCACGGACCGGGCGGCCCGCAGCGGTCACCGGGGCAGTGTAGGCACCCGGGAGGTGGCGTTGTCGCCCACGCCGTACTGGCCGGTCTTCTTCTCGGTGAGCTGCTGCGCCAGGGCGAGGCTGGTGCCCAGCTGGCCCTGCACGGTGTTGGCGTTGTCGACGGTGGAGATGGTCTGCGACAGCACCGGGTCGCCGCGGACCACGGAGACGAGGTTGCCGCCGGTCGAGCCCATGCCGGCGACCACGAGCGCGCCGGACCGGTCGAACTGCTCGGCGATCTTCACCACCGACTCGTCCTTCTTCGCCGAGTCCTTGTCCACGTACGGCTGGCCGGTGACCATCACCACCGCCTCGGCGGCGGCGGAGATCTTGTCCGCCGGGGTGAGGTACCCGGCGGTGGCGTACTGCTCCAGCACGGCGCGCCGGTCGGCCTCGCTGACCGGCGGGCTCCCGGCCGGGCGGTCCACCAGGACGTTTGCCAGCAGGGCGCTGGAGGTCTCCACGCCGTGCCCGTTGCCGGGCAGGTTGCCGGTGGGGGCGCTGTTCGGCCGGGCCGCGGTGACCGCCAGTTCCAGCAGGTTGTTGTTGCTGTCCGGGTTGACGAACTTGTCCTGCACGTCGATGCGGCCGGTGACGTCGGCGCCGGCGGTCTGGAGCATCTTCACCACGCCCTCGGCCTGGTCGCGGCCGCTGGGCAGGGTGAGCACCAGCACCCGGCGGCCGGTCAGCTTGCCGGGCAGGACGAGCTGGGCCATCTCGGCCGCGAATTCCTCCTCGGTCTCCAGCTGCTTCTGCATGCTGTTGACCGACTGGCGCATCAGCGAGTTGTCCTTGCGCAGGCCGTTGACGTTCTCCCGGAGCGAGTCGGCGACCGGCCCGTTGAGGGCGGCTGTGCCGACCACCAGGCCGATCGCCAGTGCCAGGAACACCGCGGTCAGGGACACCACGTGGTAGCGAAAGTTGATCACGCTTGCAGCCTCTTGATCGTCGGGGAGCTAGAAGAGCTGGCCGAGCTGGAACACGAAATTGTCCCACCATTCGGAGACCACGCCCAGATACGCCTTCCCGACGGTGGAGACCGCCACCGCGGAGGCCATCGCGGCCACCGCCGACAGGACCAGCAGCAGCAGCGACGACCCGGAGATGCTCTGCCGGTAGAGCCGGCTGACGCCCTTGGCGTCGACCAGCTTGCCACCGACCTTCAGCCGGGTCAGGAACGTCGACGCCATGCCGCCGCGCCCCTTGTCGAGGAACTCCACCAGGGTGGCGTGCGTGCCGACCGCCACCAGCAGCGAGGCGCCCTTCTCGTCGGCCAGCAGCATGGCCAGATCCTCGCTGGTGGCCGCCGCCGGGAAGGTGATCGCCGGTACGCCGAGCCCGTTGACCCGGGCCAGGCCCGGCGCCCGCCCGTCCGGGTAGGCGTGCACGATCACCTCGGCGCCGCAGCGCAGCACGTCGTCGGTGACCGAGTCCATGTCCCCGATGATCATGTCCGGCGTGTAGCCGGCCTCGACCAGCGCGTCGGCGCCGCCGTCCACGCCGATCAGCACCGGCTTGAACTCCCGGATGTACGGGCGCAGCACGTCCAGGTCGGCCTTGTAGTCGTAGCCGCGGACCACGATCAGGCAGTGCCGGCCCTGGATCCGGGTCTGGATCTCCGGTACGCCGACGCCGTCGAGCAGCAGGTCGCGTTCCTGGCGCAGGTAGTCCATCGTGTTGGCGGCGAACGCCTCCAACTGCACCGACAGGCCCTCGCGGGCGTCTGCCATCGCCTTGGCGACCGTTTCGGCGTCCTGCAACGAGCCGTGCGCGACCGGCTCGTCGCCGACGAAGACGGTGTTGCCCTCGATGCGGACCCGGTCGCCCTCGCGGACCTGCTCGAAGACGCTCTCGCCGAGGTCGTCCAGCAGCGGGATGCCGGCCGAGATCAGCACCTCCGGCCCGAGGTTGGGATAGCGGCCGGAGACCGACGGCTTGGCGTTCAGGACCGCCGCCACACCCACCGCGACGAGCGAGTCGGCCGCCACCCGGTCCAGGTCGACGTGGTCGATGACCGCGATGTCGCCGGGTCGCAGCCGCCCGACCAGCCGTTTCGTCCGCCGGTCGAGGCGCGCGGTGCCGACGATGGAGCCCGGCTCCGGGTTCCGGCTCCGGCGCAGTGTGGGTAGACGCATCGTGACCATCCTGGCATGTGAGGCAGGTTTTGCTGTCGCGACATGCCTGAGCAGGGCCGCCTACCCAGGGAAGCACACCGGAACCCGCGCCGGTGTGCTTGCGCTCACAATCGGGGTATCACGGACGCCTTTCCTTGGCCGCCACGGCCAGGAGCTCCTCGGCATGGGCGATACCCAGATCCGAGTCCGGCAAACCGGCGAGCATCCGGGCCAGTTCCCGGGCACGCTCGGTGTCCTCCACCACGCGCACCCCGCTCGTGGTGACCGCTCCCCCGGTGTCCTTGGCCACCACCAGGTGCCGGTCGGCGAACGCGGCGACCTGCGGCAGGTGCGTGACCACGAGCACCTGGTGGCTACGGGCCAGCCGGGCCAGCCGGCGGCCGATCTCCACCGCGGCCTGACCGCCGACACCGGCGTCGACCTCGTCGAACACCAGCGTGGGCGGGCCGCCGGAACCGGCGAAGACCACCTCGATGGCGAGCATCACCCGGGACAGCTCACCGCCGGACGCGCCCTTCTGCAACGGCAGCGCCGGCGCGCCCGGGTGCGCCAGCAGCCGCAGCTCCACCTCGTCGGCACCGTCCGCGCCGACGCCGGTCTCGACGCCGTCGACCGGCAGGCTCGGCTCGGACCGGCCCGCCGGGCGCGGCAGCACCGCCACCTCGATCCGGGCGTGCGGCATCGCCAGCCCGGCCAGCTCGACCGTCACCTCCTCGGCGAAGCGCACCGCCGCCTCCCGCCGGGACGCCGACACCCGCCCGGCCAGGTCGGCCACCTCACCGGCGAGCCGGGTCGCCTCGCGGTCCAGCTCGTCCAGCAGCTCGTCGGAGGTGTCCAGATCGGACAGCCGGGTGCGGGCCCGCTCGGCCCACGCCACCACACCGT
This sequence comes from Micromonospora sp. ATLC20, assembly GCF_057196585.1. Lineage (NCBI taxonomy): Bacteria > Bacillati > Actinomycetota > Actinomycetes > Micromonosporales > Micromonosporaceae > Micromonospora > Micromonospora sp. ATLC20. Next base: position 12,026 of record NZ_JBXUOV010000135.1, on the reverse strand, counting down.
CGACGTCGTCGGCGTACTTGCGGGTGAGCGCGCGCAGCGCGGCCCGCCGCTCGTACACGGTCTGCAGGCGGGCCGGGTCGGCGTCCAGCGCGGCCAGGTAGGCCGACAGCTCCGCGGCCACGTCGGTGACGAGCGTGGCCGCCTCCTCCAACCGGGCCGCCAGCTCACCCAGCGCCGGGTCGGTGCCGGCCTGCGCCTCCAGCGTGCGCCGCGCGGTGCCGAGCAACACCGTCGCGTCCGGCGTCTCGTCGGTCGCCTCGACGCCGCCGGCCACGCACTGCTGCGCCACCTGCGCGGCGGTACGCAACCCCTCGGCGTGCTCCAGCCGCTGCGCCTCGGCCTTCAGCTCGTCGTCCTCCCCCGGCTGCGGATCGACCCGGGTGATCTCGTCCAGGCCCAGCCGCAGCAGGTCGGCCTCCTGGTTGCGCTCGCGGGCGTTACGCCGCCGGTCGGCCAGGTCGTCGACGACGGTGCGCCACCGGGCGTACGTCTCGCGCAGCGCGTCGAGCAGCTTCTCGTGCTCCGGCCCGGCGAACCGGTCGAGCGAGGCGCGCTGCTCGGCCGGGCGCAGCAGCCGCAGCTGGTCGGACTGGCCGTGCACGGCCAGCACCTGCTCGCCGACCTCGCCGAGCGTGGACACCGGCATGGCCCGCCCGCCCAGGTGCGCGCGGGAGCGGCCCTCGATGGTCACGGTGCGGCTGAGCAGCAACGAGCCGTCCTCGTCGGGCTCGCCACCGGCGTCGAGGATGCGGGCGTGCACCGCCTCGGCCACCCGTCCGCTCAGGCGAAGCCGGCCCTCCACCGCCGCGCGGCCCGGCTGGGCGCGCACCCGGCCGGCGTCGGCACGGCCGCCGAAGAGCAGGCCGAGGCCGGTCACCACCATGGTCTTGCCGGCGCCGGTCTCGCCGGTGATGACGTTCATCCCCGCGGCCAGCGGCAGCGTGGTGTCCTCGATGACGCCCAGTCCGGTGATGCGCAGCTCTTCCAGCACAGCACCCGACAGTAGCCCCGCCGTGTGACAGTTGACCAGCCGGCAGGGCGAGCCGCGGGCACCCGTACAGTTCAGCCCCGTGCTGGAGGAGATCGGCCTGACCCCGGACGAGGAGGAGCTCTACCGCAGCCTGGTCAGGGCGAACACGGCCCGGGCCGGTGAGCTCGCGCAGCGGCTGGGACGACCCCGCGCGGAGGTCGTCGCCCGGCTGGACGCCTTGCGGGACAAGGGTCTCGTGCTGCCGACCGGCCCGGAACCGGACGCGCCGCTACGGCCGCTCGCGCCGGACGTGCCGCTCGGCGAGGCGCTGCTGCGCCGCCAGTCGGCGCTGGAGGAGGCCCGTGCCGCCGTCAGCCGGCTCGCCGAGGACTACCGGGCCGGGATGCGCCGCCACGACGCCGCGCACCTGGTCGAGGTGGTCACCGGCGCGCGGGCACTACGGGAACGGCTGCGCGAGCTGCAGAACGGCGCGCGCGAGGAGGTGCTCTGGTTCTGCCGGGCGAACCCGCTGGCGATGCCCGGTCCGGAGAACGTCGAGGAGTTCGACGCGCTGGCCCGTGGGGTGCGGTACCGGGCCATCTACGAACGGGCGATGCTGCTGGAGCCGGGCGCGCTGGCCGACGTGGAGCGGGGCGTACACGCCGGGGAGCAGGCTCGGGTGCTGGACCGGCTGCCGGTGCGACTGGCCGTGGTGGACGGTCGTACCGCGGTCTGCCCGCTGGTGCCCGACCGTGACGGCGGGGAGCCGACCGCCGCGGTGATCGGCCGCAGCCAGCTGCTGGACGCGCTGCTGGCGCTGTTCGAGAGCCACTGGCTGATGGCGACGCCGCTCGGCACGCCCGCCGACCGGGCCGGCACCGGCTACCAGCCCGACGGCGACGAGGCGCGGCTGCTGTCGCTGTTCGTCGCCGGCGTGCCGGACAAGTCGATCGCGTCACAGCTCGGGGTGAGCCGGCGTACCGTGCAGCGGCGGCTGGCCGACCTGATGGCCGCCGCCGGTGTGGACACCCGGCCCGGGCTGGCGTTCCAGGCCGCGCGGCGCGGCTGGATCTGACCGGGGCCGGGGCGGGACGGCCCCAGGACCGCCCCGCCCCGGCGTCTCACCGCAGCCCGTACGCGTCGATCACGGTCTGCGTCACGGTGCTGCCGGACCGGTCCCGCGCCGAGACGCGCAGCGACACCGTGCCGCGCCCGGCCGGCACCTCGGCGGTGAACCGGGTGCCGGAGCCGCGTACCGGCGCCGTGCGCCAGGTGCGTCCGCCGTCGAACGACACCTCGGCGCGTACCGTCGTGCCGGCCGGCGCGGGCAGCCCGGCCGGGTGGCGCAGCGTCAGCCCGACTGTGTGCTTCCGCCTGCCGGGCGCCTCGCCGCGCAGGTCGGCCGGCACCCGGTAGTCGACCTGGAGCAGCGGCAGCGGCCGGGCCGCGTCACCGGACGGGCGGGCCGAGGTGAACTCCCACGCCGTCTCGGTACGGGTCGCCCACCGCCATTCCGCCGACGACCGCGCCGTGGTCACGTCGAGGCGGTAACGGGCCGGACCGGCGGTGGCCGGCACCGGCGCCCAGCCGGCGGACAGGTCGGCGATCGGCCGGCCGTCCCGGCTGACCCGGCGGGTCACCGTGTCCTGCTCCTCCGACCGGTTGTCCACGCCGGCGTGACCGTCGGCGTCGACGAACTCGGCCACTCGCAGGTCGAGCGTGTCAGCGGTCCGGCTCGGCGCGGCCGCACCGGCCGGCACGGCGGGGCGCACCAGCGGCGTGTGCCACGACTCGGTGGTCCGGTCGGTGGCCGCGTAGCGCCGGGGCCGGTCGGACAGGCCGCCGGTCAGTGTCCCCATGCTGGAGAACATCAGCCGGTGCAGCACCCGGTGCTGCCACCACGAGTCACCGGAGCTGACGTACTCCCGCCGGGTCGTCCCGGTACGCACCATCCGCTGGTCGTCGTTCCAGGAGAACTCCTGCCAGGGCCGCCACCCGAACCGCTGCTCGGTGGCCCAGTCCAGGCCGCCGGTGTCGCCGTAGCGTGCGGTCACCTCGGCCGTGTTGGCGGCGGTGACCCGGTGGAGGATCCGCTCCGGCACCCGGCCCTTCGACACCTGGAACACGTCGTAGAGGTACGGGCTGTCCACGGTGAGCGTCAGGTCGATGCGGGCCCGGCCGGTACGCGCCGCCGCGAGCAGCCGCTGCCCGTCGTCGTACGCCACCGCGAGCGCCGGTGCCGGGAGCCGCTCCCCGGTCGGGCGCCACACCGTCCACGCGCTCTGGTCCGCCGGCCGCACGATCAGCACCGCCTTCGCACCGGCCGCCGCCGCGGCGGCCACCTGCTCCTCCTCGGACCGGTCGACGGACGCGGTGAGCAGCGCCACCGCGCCCCGCACCCCGGCCAGCTCACCTGCTGCCCCGGTGCCGGCGGCGACCAGACGCAGCCGCTGCCGCCCGGCCGGGGCCGGCGACTGGCCCATCAGGTTGACGTCCAGCGCGCCGGACACGCCGCTGACGTCGATGTCGACCATCGGCGCGACGAGCTGCCAGCGCGAGGAGAACTCGAACTCGCCGTGGCGTACCTGCCGGGTCGGGGTGACGTTGAGCTGCTGCACGGTGCTGAACGTCATCACGCCGTGGTCGACCTGCCGGCCGTTGCCGAACACCCGGTGCTGGTAGAAGCTCAGCACGGCCCGCTGCTCGGACGGTTTCGGCGTCTCGATCCGTACCGGCGTGCCGCGCCGCGGGTCGAGCACCACAGTGAGGTCCCGGTCCACTGTCAGTTCCGGGTCGGTGACCAGGGTGAGCTGCTCGTCCAGCGGCGCGCCGTGCTCGATCAGCGCGTGCAGCAGGTACGGGCCCTCCTCCACCTGGACCTGCCACTCGTCGCCGCCGCCGAGCCAGCCCATCGCGTCCGACTCCGGGTGCTCACCGAACAGCGTCACCACCGGCGACGATCCGGGCCGCCCGGCCGGGTCCAGCGCGCGCAGCGTCACGGTGTGCTGCGGGCCGCTGAGCGTGAGCCCGACCGCGGTACGCACCGTCACACCGTCCGCGCCGGTGGCCACCAGCCAGCCGCCGTGCGGACCCCGGTCCAGCCGGGCCGGGTCGGCGCGCAGCGGCACGTCCACGCCACCGCCGGCCGGCACGGTCACCGTGGCGGCGTCGAGCGTCAGGCCGTCGGTCTCGGCCGCGCCGCTGTCCAGGTTGCGCAGCTCCAGCGCCAGCCGCAGCGTCTGCGCGGCGGCGGTGCCGTTGACGTAGCGCACCGTCCGGGTCGCGGCCGGCCCGCCCGTGGTCAGCCGGCCGAAGTCGGCGGTGGCAGTGCCGTACACCCGCTGGCGCAGCGCGCGGGCCACGTCGACCCGCCCGGCGCCCTGCTCGAACACCGTCGCGCCGGCGCTCGGCCGGGTGGTGCTGACCAGCGCGTCCTTCAGTTGCGCGGCGGTCCATCCGGGATGCTCCTGCGCCAGGACGGCCGCCGCGCCCGCGACGTGCGGCGTGGCCATCGAGGTGCCCGAGGCGCGGGTGTAGGCGTCGTCCACAGGCGTACCCATCGAGGTGCCGGCGGCGCGGGCCGCGACGATGCCGACGCCCGGCGCGGTGATCTCCGGCTTCAGGCCGTTGTCGCCCAGGCGCGGGCCGCGGCTGGAGAAGTCGGCGAGCACGTCGTCGCGGTCGACGGCGCCGACGGTGAGCGCGGCGGTGGCCGCGCCGGGCGAGCCGACGCTGCGCGGCTCACCGTCGTTGCCGGCGGCGATCACGAACAGCGCGCCGGTTTCGGCGGTGAGGTCGTTCACGGCCTGGCTCATCGGGTCGGTGCCGTCGGTGGGCGCGCCGCCGAGGCTCATGCTGACCACCTTCGCGCCGGAGCGCGCGGCCCACTCCATGCCGGCGATGATGCCGGAGTCGTAGCCGGAGCCGGAGTCGTCGAGCACCTTGCCGACCAGCAGCCGCGCGCCCGGCGCGACGCCCTTGCGCAGCCCCGCGGAGCCCGCGCCGCTGCCGGCGACGGTGGCCGCCACGTGGGTGCCGTGGCCGTGGCCGTCCCGGGCGCTGCCGCCGCCGGTGAAGTCACGCGCCTCGGCGATCCGGCCGGCCAGGTCGGGATGCTCGGCGTCGACGCCGGTGTCGAGCACCGCGACCCGCACCCCGGCGCCGTCGCGTCCGGCCGCCCACGCGGCGGGCGCGCCGATCTGCGGGACGCTGTGCTCCAGCGCCACCCGGGCCCGCCCGTCGAGCCAGACGCGCTCCACGCCCGCGCCGAGCCGGACCGCTCCGGCGCCCGCGGCGCGGGCCTGCGGCGCCTGTCGCAGCGACGTCCACAGCGCGCCCAGGTCGTCCTTGTCGACGCGCAGCGCGGCGCCGTTGATGCTGGACAGCGGACGGGACTCGGCGGCGACGGCGAGGGGGCGCACCCGCCCGGCGGCGGGTTCCCGGTAACGCACGATCAGCGGCAGCGCCGTGAGGCCCGCGTCGCCGTAGCCCTGCTCGGCCAGTTCCTGCACGTCGAACAGGTCCGGGTCGAGCACGCCCGCCGACACGTACGGCACGACGTCGGCGGGGAGCACCCGCAGCCCGCCGTCGGCCTGCGTGGTCTGGAAGACGATCCGGTGACGGCCCGGCCCGGGGTGGACGGTGGCGGCGATCCGGCCCGGCGCGGCCTGGACCAGCTCGACCTGGTCGCCGGTGATCAGCGTGACGCGGGCGGGCGGCGCGCCCGGGGCGGATGTGCCCGGGGGCGGGCCGGCGGGCCGGGCGGGCGGTACGGCGGACGCCGGTACGGCGAGCCCGACCACCAACGCCCCGGCCGCGCCGGCGGCGAGCCAGCGGGGGAACCGGTGCATGTGACGCTCCTCTACTCCGAGGCCGGCCTCGTGAGGCCCGGCGATCGGAGTCTGCGACGGCGTCCGCCGCCGGGTCACCGGGTACGGGCCGCCGCACCGGCGACATGTCGCCAGGTGGACACGCGCACGACGGAGTGGAGGCCGGGACGCCGGAGACCGCGTCGCCCAGCTCGCGTGCCGCCGCTTCCTCCGGCGGCGGCCCTGCGACCTGTCGGCCCGGCCGGGGTCGACACCCGACCGGACACGGCGTGCCGGTCCGCCCGCCGCGGCCGGCTACGACGCTCCGGCGTCCCGACCGTCGCGGCCCCGACCACCCCCTGGCCGAGCCCCGCGACGCTGGGCCGCATCCGGGAAGCGGCGGGCCTCACCGCCGCGCCCGGACTCACCTCATCGCGGCCCGTACGCCCACCGTAACGCGCGCGGGGGCCGGGACCGGTGGGCCGAACGGAGATTTCCGCTGAGCCGCTGGTCAGCGACGGTTGCCCCGCCAGCCCTGGACGGGAAGGTCGAACTTGGCCACCAGCCGGTCGGTGAACGGTCGGGCCCGCAGCCGCACGATGCGCACCGGCAGCGTGCCCCGGCGCACCGTCACCCGGGCACCGGGCGGCAGATCGTAGACGCGCCGCCCGTCGCAGCACAGCACGGCCAGTGTGGTGAACGGGTCGACGGTGATGACGAACGTCGACGTCGGCGCGGTCACCAGCGGGCGGCTGAACAACGCGTGCGCGCTGATCGGCACCAGCAGCAGCGCCTCCACCTCGGGCCAGACCACCGGCCCGCCGCCGGAGAACGCGTACGCCGTCGAGCCGGTCGGGGTCGCGCAGATCACGCCGTCGCAGCCGTACCGGGACAGCGGCCGGCCGTCCACGTCGACGAGCAACTCCAGCATCTGGGCGCGTTCGCCCTTCTCCACGCTGATCTCGTTGAGCGCCCACGACTCGATGGTCGGCCCGCCCTCGAACTCGGCGGTGACGTCGAGGGTGAGCCGTTCGTCCACCGTGTAGTTGCGGTCGACGACGTCACGCACGGCGGTGTCCAGGTCGTCGATCTCCGCCTCGGCGAGGAAGCCGACCTTGCCCAGGTTGATACCGAGCAACGGCACCTTGGTCGGGCGGGCCAGCTCGGCGGCGCGCAGGAACGTGCCGTCCCCGCCGAGCGCGAACACGATCTCGGCGCCCTCGGCGGCCTCCGGGCCGGTCACCGGCACCACGCCCGGCAGGTCCAGGTCGTCGGCCTCCTCGGCCACCACCCGCACCTCGAACCCGGCGGCGATCAGGTCGGCGGCCACCGCCCGGGCGTGCTCGGTGCTGCGTCGACGGCCGGTGTGCGTGACCAGCAGCGCGGTACGGCTCACCCGGACACCTCCTCGGTCGTGGCCGCCGTCGCGGCGGCGCCCTGCGGACCGGCGGCCACCACCGCGCGGACCCGCTCCGGATCCGCGGCGGGCGCGTCCCCGCGCAACCATACGAAGAACTCGACGTTGCCGCTCGGCCCGGGCAGCGGGCTGGCCGCCACGTCGGCCAGGCCGAGGCCGAGCCCGGCGGCCGCCGCGGCCACGTCCAGCACCGCCTCGGCGCGCAGCGCCGGATCGCGGACCACACCGCCGGCGCCGACGCGCTCCTTGCCGACCTCGAACTGCGGCTTGACCATCAGCGCCAGGTCACCGCCGGGCCCGGTGCACGCCGCCAGCGCCGGCAGCACCAGCCGCAGCGAGATGAACGACAGGTCGGCCACCGTCAGGTCGACCGGGCCGCCGATCGCCTCCGGCGTGAGGGTACGCACGTTGGTGCGCTCGAACACCCGCACCCGCTCGTCGGTACGCAGCGACCAGGCGAGCTGCCCGTAGCCGACGTCCACGGCGACCACCTCGGCGGCGCCGGCGCGCAGCAGCACGTCGGTGAAACCGCCAGTCGACGCGCCCGCGTCCAGGCAGCGCCGGCCGGTGACGGTCAGCCCGCCGGGGGAGAACGCGGCGAGCGCGCCGGCCAGCTTGTGGCCGCCCCGGGAGACGTACTCGTCGGCCGGATCCTCGCCGGTGACCAGCAGCGGATCGGCCGGGTCGACCATCGCCGCGGGCTTGCGCGCCCGCACTCCGCGCAACTGGACGCGACCGGCCTCCACCAGCGCGGCGGCCTGTTCCCGGGAGCGGGCCAGCCCGCGCCGGACCAGTTCGGCGTCCAGCCGGGTACGACGAGCCATCAGGTGTGTCTCCGCCTCTGCTCAGGCCTGGTCGATGGTGGCGAGGGTCTCGCGCAGCGTCTCGTACGCCGCCTCGTACTGGGCGATCTGGTCGGCCGGGGCGAGCGCCTCGGCGTTGGCCATGCCGAGCACCGCGGCGTCCACCGCCGGGTGGCTCGCCTCGCCGACCTCCTCGACCGGCGCGGGGCGTACCCCCGGGGGCGGTCCGGGCCGCGGACCCGGCGGCGGGCCGGGCCGGGGCGCGGTCACGAGCCGGCCGCCCGGCGCCCGGTGGCCTTCTTCGCCGGTGCGGCTTCCGGGGTACGGGAGACCGTGGCCGGCGGCTTCTTCGCGATCGTCTTCTTCGCCACCGCCTTCTTGGCCACCGCCTTCGTCGGCGTCGTCGCGGGGGCCTTTGCCGGCGTCGTCGCCGGGGCCTTGGCCGGGGTCTCGGCGGCGGGCGACGCGGTGTTCGGCTGCCCGGCCTCGGACGGCCCGGTCTTCGGTGCGGTCGCACCGGACGGCGCGGCGGCTGTCCCGGCCGGTGTTGCGGCGGCGGGCTCGGACACGCCGGCGGGCGGGGTGTCGCCCGGGCCGAGGTGACCGCGCGCCTCGCGCAGCTGCCGCTCCAGGTCGTGCACGCGGCGGGTCAGCTCGGCGACCTCGTCGGCGGTGGCCAGGCCGACCGCGCCAAGTGCCCGGTCCACCTCGAAGCGGACCAGCTTGGTCAGCGACTCCCGGTTCGCCAGGCCGGTCGCGACCAGTTCCTCGGCGAGCGTCTGGATCTGGGCGGCGGTCGCACCGCCCTGGCCGACGACGCGCATGACCGCGTCCTGTGCCTTCTTCCGGGGCGCCTCCGTCAGGCCCATGGCCAGCTCGAGGTAGGCGCGCCACGCGTCCTGCATGCCTGAGTCCTTCCGCGGGGCGAGGTGTGCAGGTGCCACGCTACCGGGCACCCCGGACGCCCCATTGCGGTACGGTGCCGGGAAACGGCGTGGTTCGTGGTGAGGAGACGATGTGGCCAGCGTGGACGAGTGCCGGCAGGCGTTGCAGGACCTGGCCGCGCGGCTGGACCGCAACGCCGAGGCACAGGGACGCATCGACCTCGACCGCACGCTGGCCTGCCGGATCACCGACCTCGGGACCGCGTTCCACGGGCGGCTGGAGGGCGGCCGGCTGGTCGACCTGGCCGACGGCGACGACCCGAAGGCGAAGATCGCGCTGAGCACCGGCAGCGACGACCTCGTCGCGCTGGTGCACGGCCGGCTCGACGTCATGGCGGCGGTGGCCTCCCGCCGGGTGTCGATCAAGGCGAACCCGTTCGACCTGATGAAGCTCCGCAAGCTGCTCTGAGCGGCCCGGCGCCTCAGCCGTCGAGACCGAACGCGGCGAGGGCCTCCTCCGCCGCCGGGGACTGCGCCCGCACGCGCGGCCCGGCCCCCGTCGACCAGGTCACCGCGCAGAGCGCCGCGAGGGCCTCCAGTGGCGGTCCCGAACCGTCGAGCACGAGATCCGCGCCGGCCTCCGTCACCGACCAGCCGCCGTCTGCAGTCCGGCCCGGCACCGCCACCACGGCGGCCGGGTCGAACAGGCCAGCCAGGTCGAACGAGACGTACGCGGGGCGGCGCTCCTCGGGTGCGGCCAGCAGCTCGGCGGCGTCGCTGACCCCGGTGAGCACCAGCAGGCTGTCCAGCCCGGCCCGGCGGGCGCCTTCGATGTCGGTGTCCAGCCGGTCGCCCACCACGAGCGTGCGTCCGGTCCCGGCCCGCCGCGCGGCGGTGGTGAACAGCGCCGGCTCCGGCTTGCCCACCACCACGTCGGGGTCGCGGCCGAGCGCGGTCCGCAGCACCGCGACGAGCGAGCCGTTGCCCGGCAGCGGGCCGCGCGGGCTGGGCAGCGTGCGGTCGGTGTTGGTGGCGTACCAGGGCGCGCCCGCCCGTACCGCCAGGGACGCCTCGGCCAGGTCGGACCAGCCGACCTGCGGGCCGTAGCCCTGCGCAACAGCGGCGGGCTCCTCGTCGGCGGTGGCGACCGGCCGCAGGCCCACGGCGCGCAGCTCGGCGCGCAGCGCCTCCGCGCCGACCACGAGCACCGGCGCGCCCTCGGGCAGCCGGTCGCGGAGCAGTTCGGCGGTGGCCGCCGCTGAGGTGAGCACCTCCGCCGGCCGGGCCGCGACGCCCATGCCGGTGAGCAGGTCGGCCACCTCGCTGGAGCGGCGGGAGGCGTTGTTCGTCGCGTACGCGACCGCGCGCCCCTCGGCGTGCAGCCGGCTGACCGCCTCGACCGCGCCGGGGATGGGCCGGTCGATCAGGTAGATGACGCCGTCCAGGTCGAAGACGACGAGCGAGTACGCGTCGACGAGCCGCCCCGCCCCGGCGCGGTCGGGTTCTCCCCGATCCGCGCCGGAGGCGGTGTCACCGGCGTACCCGGTCATCGGCGGTCCGCCGCCTCGCCCTCGCCGGCCGCCCGCGCCTGGGTGACCTCGTCGGCCGGGGTGCCGGCGGCCGGCTCCTCGGTCGTGTCGGCGGCGGCCGGGGTGCCGGCGGCGAGCGAGCCGGCCTCGGTGTCGGTCAGCTCGTCGTCGGCCAGGTCGCCTGCGTCCCGGTCCCGGTAGCCGGCCCGGGCCGCGTCACCGCCGTCGCCGCTCAGCCGAGCGTCGTCGTCCCGGTCGTCGTCGTCATCGTCGTCGTCATCGTCGTCGTCATCGTCGTCGTCGCCCTCGGCCGACGCCTCGGACGTGTCCGCGTCGTCCTCCGGCTCGTCGTCGCCCTCGATGACCACGCCGTCCAGCTCCAGCAGTCGCTCGGCGGCGTCCGTCTCCCCCTCGGAGTCGACGTCGGCGGCCCGGGAGAACCACTCTCGTGCTTCCTCGCGCCGGTCGACCGCCAGCAGGGCGTCCGCGTACGCGTAGCGCAGCCGCGCCGCCCACGGCTCGGTCGAGTCGCCGGTCAGCTCGCGGACCTGGAGCATCGCCACCGCGGCGTCCTTCTGCCCGAGGTCACCGCGCGCCCCGGCGGCCACGATCAGCAGCTCGATCGCGACGGCCTGGTCGAGCTTGTCCCGGTCCGCGCCGCGGAACAGGTCGATGGCCCGCTCCGGCCGGCCCAGCGCCCGCTCGCAGTCGGCCAGCACGGCCAGGTGGCTCTGCAGGCCGCTCATCCGGTGGTACGTCCGCAGCTCGGCGATGGCGGTCTGCCACTCACCCGCGTGGTACGCGGCCAGCCCGACGGCCTCCCGCACGGCGGCGATCCGCGAGGCGAGCCGGCGGGCCGCCATGGCGTGCGCCAGCGCCAGCGTCGGGTCCTCGTCGATCAGCAGACCGGTCGCGACCAGGTGCCGGGCGACAGTCTCCGCGACCGGCTTGGCGAGGGAGAGCAGCTCCGCCCGGACGGCCGAGTCGAGGTCGCTCGCGACCACGTCGTCGGGCAGCTCCGGCGCCTCACCGGTACGCCCCTCGCCGCGCTCGTCCTGGCGCTCCCGCTGCGGACCGTAGGTGCCACGGCGGTCGTCGCCGCCCGGCCGGTCGCCGTAGCCACGGCGCTCACCGTCCCGCTCGCCCCGGAAGCCACCCGGCCGCCGGTCGTCACGTCGGTCGTCGCGCCGGAAGCCACGGTCGCGGTCGCCACCGCGGAACCCGCCGTCGCGGCGCTCGCCACCGGCGTAGCTCTCCCGGCGGTCGCCGCCCTGGTAGCCGCCCTCGCGGCGGTCGCCGCCACGGAAACCACCCTCACGGGCGCCGCCTTCACGACGATCGCCGCCGCGGAAACCACCCTCACGGTCGCCACCACGGAAGCCACCCTCGCGACGGTCACCGCCACGGAAACCACCCTCACGGGCGCCGCCTTCACGACGGTCACCGCCACGGAAACCACCCTCACGGGCGCCGCCTTCACGGCGGTCGCCGCCACGGAAACCACCCTCACGGGCGCCGCCTTCACGACGATCGCCGCCGCGGAAACCACCCTCACGGTCGCCACCACGGAAGCCACCCTCGCGACGGTCACCGCCACGGAAACCACCCTCACGGG
>NZ_JBXUOV010000134.1:0-15399 GCF_057196585.1 Micromonospora sp. ATLC20 | reverse complement strand
GCGCGCCGGCCCCCCGCGCCCCCCCCGCCCCCCCCCCCCCCCCCCCCCCCCCCCCCCCCCCCCCCCGCCCCCCCCCCCCCCCCCCCCCCCCCCCCCCCCCCCCGCCCCTGCGCCCACAGGTCGATCAGTGTTGCGGAATGTTCTGTACCCCGATCCGGCGGCGGAACACCCAGTACGTCCAACCCTGGTACGCCAGCACGATCGGCGTGAACACCACTGCGACCCAGGTCATGATCTTCAAGGTGTACGGGGTGGACGCGGCGTTGGTGGCGGTCAGCGTGCCGGCCGCGTCGAGGGTGGACGGCATGACGTTCGGGAACAGCGCGGCGAACAGCGTCGCCACGGCCAGGGCGATGGCCACCGCCGTACCGGTGAACGCCCAGCCCTCCCGGCGTACCTTGGCCGCGGCCAGACCGCCGAGCAGGGCGAGGGCGGCACCGACGGCGAGCACGACGGCGGCGGCGCTGGAGCGGATGCTCAGCGACCAGCTCAGGAACGCCACGGCGGCCACGGCGGTGCCGACACCGAGCTTGACGGCGAGGGCGCCGGCGCGCTCCCGGATGTCACCGGTGGTCTTGAGCGCCAGGAACACCGCGCCGTGGGTGAGGAACAGCCCCAGCGTGGTCAGGCCGCCGAGCAGCGCGTACGGGTTGAGCAGGTCGAGCAGGCCGCCGACGTACTCGTGGTCGGCGTCCAGCGGCACGCCGCGGAAGATGTTCGCGAACGCCACGCCCCACAGCACCGCCGGGATCGCGGAGCCCCAGAAGATGGCCTGGTCCCAGCGGCGCTTCCAGGACGCCTCGGGCCGCTTGTGGCGGTACTCGAAGGCGACACCGCGGGCGATCAGGGCCAGCAGGATCAGCAGCAGCGGCAGGTAGAACCCGGAGAACAGGGTGGCGTACCACTCGGGGAAGGCGGCGAACATGGCGCCGCCGGCGGTGATCAGCCACACCTCGTTGCCGTCCCAGACCGGGCCGATGGTGTTGATCAGGACGCGGCGCTGCCTGTCGTCGCGGCCGAGCACCGGCAGCAGCATCCCGACGCCGAAGTCGAAGCCTTCGAGGATGAAGTAGCCGGTGAAGAGCACCGCTACGAGGAGAAACCAGACGGTCGTCAGTTCCACGGTTGGGCTCCGGGGTGTCAGTAGGCGAACGCCAGCGGGCGCTCGGCGTCGTCGGTGTCGTCGTCGTCGGTCTGCGGGGTGACGTCCGGTACGCCGGCGCGGGCGTAGCGGACCAGCAGTTTGAACTCGACCACCGCGAGGACGGCGTAGATGAGGGTGAACGCGGTGAACGAGGTGAGCACCTCGGTCAGGGAGACGCTGCGGGACACACCGTCACGGGTGAGCATCTCGCCGAAGACGATCCACGGCTGACGGCCCATCTCGGTGAAGATCCAGCCGAAGGAGTTGGCCAGCAGTGGCAGCACGGGCATGACCAGGCCGGCGCGCAGCAGCCACTTGCTGGTGGGGGTGCGGCCCTTGCGCTGGCTCCACAGCACCAGCAGCGCGATCGCGGCGGCGGCCAGCCCGAAGGCGATCATGAACCGGAAGCTCCAGTAGGTGACCGGGATGATCGGGGCGTAGTTGCCGGGGCCGTACTGGCTGGCGTACTGGGCCTGCAGGTCGTTGATGCCCTGCACGGTGCCGTTGGGGTCGCCGGTGCCGAGGAACGACAGCAGGTACGGGATCTTGACGGCGAACAGCTCGCGGCTGCCGTCCAGGCTGCCGACGGTGAGCACGGAGAACGAGGCGGGGCTCTCGGTGGTGTAGAGGCCCTCCGCGGCCGCCATCTTCATCGGCTGCACCTCGGTCATGATCTTGCCCTGGATGTCGCCGGTGAGGATCACCAGCGCCGAGGAGACCAGGACCGTCCAGGAGCCGAGCTTGGTGGCGAAGCGGTACGCGCCGGTGTCGGCGCTGTCGCGGTTGCGCATCACGTGCCACAGGCCCACGGTCACCATCAGCGACCCGGCGACCAGGAACGCGCCGGCCAGGGTGTGCGGGAAGGTCACCAGGGCGACCTTGTTGGTGAGCACGGCGACGAAATCGGTCAGCTCGGCGCGGCCGCTCTCCGGGTTGATCCGGAAGCCGACCGGGTTCTGCATGAACGAGTTCGCGGCGAGGATGAAGTACGCCGACAGGTTGGTGCCGATCGCGGCGGCCCAGATCGAGGCCAGGTGCAGGCGCTTGGGCAGCCGGTCCCAGCCGAAGATCCACAGGCCGATGAACGTGGACTCCAGGAAGAACGCCACCAGGGCCTCGATGGCCAGCGGCGCCCCGAAGATGTCACCGACGAAGCGGGAGTAGTCGCTCCAGTTCATGCCGAACTGGAACTCCTGCACGATGCCGGTGACCACACCCATCGCGAAGTTGATCAGAAAGAGCTTGCCGTAGAACTTGGTGAGTTTGAGGTACCGCTCGTTGCCGGTGCGGTGCCACATGGTCTGGAGGATCGCCACCAGCACGGACAGGCCGATGGTCAACGGCACGAACAAGAAGTGGTAGACGGTGGTGACACCGAACTGCCAGCGGGCGACGTCCAACGCGTCCACCAGAAAACCCCCAGCTGTGCATACTACGAGACGTAGTAGATACTACTCGGCGTCGTAGCGAAAGCAGCAGGGCCGCAGGGCCCCACCCGGCCCGGGACCAATGACCCTGATCACCCTTGCCGGAGGACCTGCGGTCCCGGGATCACCCTTGCCGGAGGACCCCCACCGGCTCCCCCCGCCGTGCTCGCACGTGCGACCATCCAGCACTGATGAACAGCACCCCCTGGCGCGCGCCGCTGCTGTGGCGGGGCGCGCAGACGCTCGCCCGCGCGGTCGTCGGGCTGGTCGGCCGGCTGGAGGTCACCGGCGACGTGCCCGACGCGCTGCGCCACGGCCCGCTGGTCCTGGCCGCCAACCACATCAGCCCGTTCGACCCGGTGGTGCTCGCCGCCGCCTGCCGGGTCCGGCGCGTCGCGCCCCGGATCATGGCCACCGGCGGGCTGTTCCGCGCCCCGCTGATCGGCTCGCTGATGCGTCACGCCGGGCACATCCGCGTCGACCGGGGCACCGCCGCGGTGCACCGCTCCCTGGAGGCCGCCGCCCACGCGGTGGCCGGCGGCTCGGTGGTACTGGTCTACCCGGAGGGACGCATCGGGCTCGACCCCGGCATGTGGCCCGAGCGGGGCAAGACCGGCACCGCCCGGCTCGCGTTCGCCAGCGGCGCCGCCGTCGTACCGGTGGCCCAGTGGGGCTCGCACGAGGTGCTGCCCTACCGGGCGCCCAAGGGGATGCTGCGCGCGACGGCCCGGGCGATCGTGCGCCGGCCCGCCATCCGGGTGCACTTCGGCGCGCCGGTGCCGCTGGACGACCTGCGGCCGGGCTCCCCCGGCGCGGCCCGGCAGGCCACCGACCGGATCATCGACGCGATCACCGACGACCTGGTGCCGCTGCGCCCCGACGAGCCGGACCTGCCGCGCCACGTCGACCCGGGCCGGCCGGTCGACACCGCCCGCGCCCACCACCGCCGCCACGCCGGCTGACGCATCCCGGCCCCGCTGGCGGGTATCACGTCCCCGCGCCCCCTTCAGGCGGAGAGGACCTCGTCATGACCGCTGTCCGAGCACTCGTTCTCAACTGCACGCTGAAGCGCTCCCCGGCGACGTCCAGTGCGCAGGTACTCGGTCAGGAGGTGCTCGACGCGCTGGCCGAGCAGGGCGTCGACGGCGAGATCGTCCGGGTGGTCGACCACGACGTGCGGTTCGGGGTCTCCGTCGACGAGGGTGACGGCGACGGCTGGCCCGCGATCCGCGCCAAGCTGCTCGCCGCCCAGATCCTGATCATCGCCACGCCGATCTGGCTCGGTCAGCCCTCGTCGGTGACCAAGATGGTCCTCGAACGGCTGGACGCCGAGCTGTCCGAGACCGACGACCAGGGCCGCCTGCGCACCTACGGCAAGGTCGGCGGGGTGGCGGTGGTCGGCAACGAGGACGGCGCGCACCACACCATCGCAGAGGTGCAGCAGGCCCTCAACGAGGTGGGGTTCACCTGCCCGGCCGCCGGGGCCACCTACTGGGTCGGCGAGGCGCTGCACAAGACCGACTACGTCGACGCCCGCCCCAAACCCGACACGACCGGCCGTACCACCGCCGCGCTGGCGCTCAACAGCGCCCACCTGGCCCGGCTGCTCGCCGAGAGCCCCTACCCGCCCCCCGGAACCCGCAACGCGGCCACCGGCCCCAGCAGCCAGCCCGGCTGACCCGACGCCCCCTACCCACTCCGGCTGGCCGCGTCCCCGCCGCCGTCGATCTTGCAGTTGGTGCCCCGGCAAATCCGGCCAACCGCCCTCGACGAGGGCCGCAAGTGCAAGATCAGCGAGGCGGGGGCGGGCAGGGTGGGTCAGGGGGTGGTGCGCAGGCGGGCGTCGAGGGCGGTCAGGTCGGGCACGAACCACACCTGGTCGTGCCGGTTCGACTCGGCCACCAGCGCGCGCAGCGCGCCGCTGCGCTCCAGATGTGCGGAGATGTCACCGACGATCGCCAGGCGCAGCCGGTAGTTGACGAACTTCTGCATCACCTCACCGGCGAAGCGGGTGCCGAGCGTGAAGAAGCCGGGGTCGAGCCGCTCGGCCGGCACCGCCACCACAGTCGCGCCGAGGAACGCCGCGCCGATCAGGTCCAGCGCGTCGCGCTCGGTGGCGATCGGCGGGCCGTCCGGGTCGCAGACCAGCACCGGCACGCCGGCGCGCTCCTGCAGCTGGTCAGTCACGGCCGCGCTCCCCGCCGTCGAGCAGGCCGTTGCCGCCGTCGAGCACGCCGTCGAGCAGGCGCAGCAGGTCGGCGGTGGCGGTGAGATCGCCCAGGATCACGATGGTCATGCGGTGCCGCTCCTCGTCGTGGACCGTCTGCACGCGCAGCGGGCGGTCCGGGTCGTGGTGGGTGTTCACGCCCGCCAGCACCAGCGTGGCGAGCCGGTCGACGGCGGCCCGGTCGACGCCGTCGAGGCGCACGACGCTGGACACCTCCGCCCCCGGCGCCGAGGCGGCCGCGGTGGGCCGGCCGGTCAGCGCGTCCAGGTCCGCGCGGGCGATCCGGTACTGCTTGCCGATCCGCGTGGCCCGCAGCCGGCCCGAGCGGATGTAGCCGCGCACCGTGCGCACGTGCAGGCCGAGCAGGTCAGCAACCTGCTCCACCGAATACATGTCGTTACTCATCGCACCCTATCCTAGCGATGATAGGGAACGATAGGTAATTTCACCGCCTGGTCATGTGCGCGCCGCCCGGGCCGGGCATACTGCCCGCGTGCAGCCCCGTCACGGCTACCTCGACGCGCCCGCGCCGCTGGCGTTCGCCCACCGCGGCGGCGCGGCCGACGGCGACGAGAATACCGCCGCCGCGTTCGCCCGTGCCGTCGCCCTGGGCTACCGGTACGTGGAGACCGACGTGCACGCCACCGCCGACGGCGTACCCGTGGTCTTCCACGATCCGACGCTGCGCCGCGTCACCGGGAAGCCGGGCCGGATCGCGGACCTGCGCTGGGCCGACCTGTCCTCGGTGCGCGTCGGCGGCGCCGCGCTGGTCCCCCGCCTGGACGAGGTGCTCGGCGCCTGGCCGCAGGTGCGGTTCAACATCGACGTGAAGTCCGACGGCGGCGTGGAACCCACAGTCGCCACGGTCACCCGGGCCGGCGCCGGCGAGCGGGTGCTGCTCGCCTCCTTCAGCGACGCCCGGCTGGCCCGGCTGCGGTCGCTGGCCGGGCCGAAGGCCGCCACGAGCCTCGGCATGCGCGGTGTGGCCCGGCTGCGGCTGGCCTCGCTGCACGGACGGCCGCTGCGGCTGCCCCCTTCCGTGGTCGCCGCGCAGGTGCCGGTCTCCTTCGGCCGGGTGCCGGTGGTGGACCGGCGGTTCCTCGCGTACTGCCACCGGATCGGGTTGCAGGTGCACGTCTGGACGATCGACGATCCCGCCCAGATGCACCACTTACTTGATCTTGGTGTGGATGGCATCATGACCGATCACGTCAGCGTGCTCCGTGACGTCTATCGCAGTCGCGGCCACTGGGCCGCCTGAGCCCCCGAGGACGACCCCCGATGGCCGATACGGTCACCCCCGCCGTCGCCGACCCCGCCGGACCGGGCAGCACCCGCCGCGAGCGCACCGGCTGGTACTTCTACGACTGGGCGAACTCGGCGTTCCAGACCACAGTCATCACGGTCTTCCTCGGGCCGTTCCTGACCACAGTCACCGAACTCGCCGCCGGGTGCGAACTGGGCGCGGACAGCTGCGACGGCGCGGTGTACCCGCTGGGCATCAAGGTCGCCGCCGGATCGTTCTATCCGTACCTGATCTCGCTGTCGGTCTTCCTCACCGTGTTCGTGCTGCCGGTGATCGGCGCGATCGCCGACCGGTCGGCGCACAAGAAGCGGCTGCTCGCCGCCGCGGCGTTCACCGGCGCCGGCGCGACCATCGCGTTCGCGTTCGTCACCGGCGAGCGCTACCTGCTCGGCGGCGCGCTGTTCCTCGTCGCGAACATCTCCTTCGGCGCCGCCGTGGTCGTCTACAACTCGTTCCTGCCGCAACTGGGCGGCCCGGACGAGCGTGACGGCATCTCCAGCCGCGGCTGGGCCATCGGCTACCTCGGCGGCGGCCTGCTGCTCGCGCTGAACCTGGTCGCGGTGACCATGCTCAGCGAGGAGGGCAACGCCCAGCGCACGCTGGACCTGGCCCGCTGGTCGATCGTGTCCGCGGGCGTGTGGTGGGCCGCGTTCACCCTGGTCCCGCTGCGCTGGCTGCGCGAACACCCCACCGCCGCCGCCCTGCAGGCGGGCGGCAACGTGCTCACCGACGGGTTCCGGCAGCTCGGGCGTACCCTGCGGGAACTCAAGACGTACCCGCTGACGCTGTTCTTCCTGCTCGCGTTCCTGGTCTTCAACGACGGCATCCAGACCGTCATCACCCTCGCCAGCCAGTACGGCACCGAGGAACTGCGGCTGGACCAGAGCACGCTGATCGTGACCATCCTGCTGGTGCAGTTCCTCGCCTTCGGCGGCGCGCTCGCCCTCGGCGCGCTCGCCAAGCGCATCGGCGCGTGGAAGACCGTCCTGCTGTCGCTGGTGCTCTGGACCGGTGTGATCATCGCCGCGTTCCGGCTGCCCGCCGAGGCACCGGTGCCGTTCATGATCCTCGGCGGCTGCATCGGCCTGGTGCTGGGCGGCAGCCAGGCCCTGAGCCGCTCGCTGTTCAGCCAGCTCATCCCGGCCGGCAAGGAGGGCGAGTACTACGGCTTCTACGAGATCAGCGACAAGGGCACCAGCTGGCTCGGCCCGCTGGCGTTCGGCCTGGTCTTCCAGCTGACCTCGTCGTACCGGGTGGGTCTGGTGTCGCTGCTGATCTTCTTCGTGGTGGGCTTCGCGCTGCTGGCCGCCGTGCCGATGCGCCGGGCCATCATCGCCGCCGGGAACACCCCGCCCCGGGTGCTCTGACCCGCTGCGCCCCCGTGGATCATCGGGGGCCTGATCGGGCGGCGTCGATGGACTAGGCTGCCCCGACGTGACCGACGACGCCGCCCAGACCTGCCTGGCCCGCCCCCTGCCGGGGCCCGGCGACGACCGGGCCGCCGGCTGCGCCGCCGCCCGCGGCGTCGACGGCCGGCCGCTGCACGCCGCCGCGCTGAAGTTCTTCTGGGGGCCGATGGACTGCGGCAAGTCCACCATGGCGCTGCAGATGAACCACAACCACGCCCGGCAGGGCCGCCGCGGCCTGGTCACCACCCGCATCGACCGCTCGCTGGGCCCGCAGGTCACCACCCGCATCGGCCTGGCCCACGAGGCCGTCGAGGTCACCGACGACCTCGACCTGCGCGCCCTGGTCCGCGACGCATGGGCCGAGGGGGTACGCGTGGACTACCTGATCTGCGACGAGGCCTCGTTCTACAACCTCGAACACATCGAGCAGATGGCCGAGCTGGTCGACCGGTTCGACGTCGACGTCTACGCCTTCGGCCTGGCCACCGACTTCCGCTCCTGTCTGTTCCCGGCCGCGCAGCGGCTGTTCGAGCTGGCCGACGAGGTGGCCCGCATCCAGGTCGAGGTGCTCTGCTGGTGCGGCCGGGAAGGGCTGCTCAACGCCCGCGTGGTGGACGGCCGGGTGGTGCGCGAGGGCGCGCAGGTCGTCATCGGCGACACCGTCGACACCGCCGACGTGCGCTACCAGGTGCTGTGCCGGCGCCACTACCGCTCCGGCGACCTCGGCCCGCGCGGCTGAGCGTCAGAACGGGTCTCCGCACACCCGCCAGCCGCCGCCCTCCGGCACCACGGGCAGCTCCCGCTCCTCGCTGCCACCCCCGTCGCGGTTGATCCGCACGATCACCGTCCCCGTCGGTTTGCCGGACCGGGTCGCCACCGACACGTCGACGATCTCGTAGCCGCTGACCTGCGGTGGCGTACGGACCCAACTGCCGAAGCCCGACTTGCTCCACTTGCCCCGGGCCTCGGCGCACAGCCGCTCGTACGCCGCGTCGGTGTCCCCGGACGCGACGTCGCGGAAGAACCCGTCGGCGGTCTCCCGTACCGGCCCGTCGGCCTGGAGCACCACCTGCGCGTTCCACGCCGCCAGACCGGCCACCCCGATCAGGCAGGTGCCCACGCCGAGACCGGCGATCAGCACGCCCGCGCGTAGCGGCCGGCGACGCCGGGCCGGGTGCTGCCACTCCCGTTGCCTGCCCATCACCGACGACGGTAGGCAACCGGGCAGCGGCGCGCAGGCACTTGCGGTGCTCCGGCCGGGCCGGCCTCGCGCTCGTACCTGACAACAGGTGGCAGGTACGAGCGGCAGACTCCCGGTATGACCACTCACGCAGACATCGCCATGATCAACCTGGACAGCTCCGACCCCGCCGCACACGCGGCCTTCTACGCCCACGCGCTCGGTTGGGAGATCACCCACAGTCAGGCCGAGTACGCGATGATCGTCAAGGACGGCACGTCGATCGGCTTCGGCCTGGTGCCCGGCTACGCGCCGCCGGCCTGGCCGGACGAGAGCGGCGGCAAGCGCTACCACCTCGACCTCTATGTCGACGACGTGACGGTCGCGGAGAAGGACCTGGTGGCGGCCGGCGCGACCCGGCCCGGGTTCCAGCCCGGCGGTGAGCGGTGGACCGTGCTGCTCGACCCGATTGGCCAGCCGTTCTGCCTCTGCCCCCGCCCGCAGGGCTGACCGGTCAGCGCAGCGGGCCGCGGAGCACCGCGGCCCGCATCGCGGCCGGGCGGATACGACGGCTCAGCCGCGACGGCGCGCCCGGGCCGCCCAGATGGTGTACGCCGGGTCGCGGTCCAGGTTGTGCCGGTCCCGGTCGTAGCGGCGGGTGGTACGCGGATCCGCGTGCCCCATCGCGTCCTGCACGTCCTCCAGAGGCACCCCCTCGGAGCGGGCCGTGGTGGCGAACGCGTGGCGCAGCGAGTGCGGCGACAGCTTCGCCCACGCGGCGATCCCGGCACGTTGTGCGAGGCGGCGCACCAGCCGGAACACGGCGTGCCGGTCCAACCGGCCGCCGGTGGCGGTGACCAGCAGCGGACCGGTCAGCTCCGGCACCGGGACACCCTGCGCGGCGGCCCGCACGGCCAGGTAGGCGTCGACCGCGTACGCGGTGCCGGGGGTGAGCGCGCGCCGGCGTACCTTGCCGCCCTTGCCGACGAAGCGGACGCTGCGGTGACCGCGCTCAGTGCCCAGGTCGGACACGTCCAGCGCGACCAACTCCCCCACCCGCAGCCCCAGGTCGGCCAGCAGCGCGACGGCGGCCCGGTTCCGGGCGGCGGCCGGGCCGGTGTCGGTCTCGGCGGCGGCGATCAGCGCGTCGACCTCCTCGGGGGTCAGGCCGACGGTGGCGGAGTGGTCCCGGTCCACGCGCGGACGATCCGCCGCCGACACCGGGTTGGCCGGCACCGCGCCCAGCTTGACCAGGAAGTCGTACCAGCTCGACAGCGCGGACAGCCGGCGCGCGACGGTGGCCGGGGTGAGCGGGCGGCCGGCCCGGCCGCGGGGTGTCGACTCCAGTTCGCGACCGTAGGTGTTGACGTCGAGGAAGGTGGCCCGCAACGGATCGACGGCGTGTTCGGCGCACCAGGTCAGCCAGCCGGTGACGTCGCGGCGGTACGCGTCGCGGGTGTGCTCGGACAGCCGCCGGTTGCGCAGCCACGCCTCGGTGACGTCGGCCGGGCCGGCGGGCAGGGCGGCGGGGCGGGCGCGGGGCAGCACCTCGGGGCGAAGCATGTGAGAAAGGTTCTCAGTAAGTGGAGGGTTTGGCGACGAGGCGCGCCCGTTCCCGGCCGCCCGGGCCGGGTTACCGTCACCGGGTGCGTGCCAGCCGGCTGGTCTCCCTGCTGCTACTCCTGCAGACCCGGGGGCGGATGACAGCCCCGGAACTCGCCGACGCCCTGGAGGTGTCGGTGCGAACCGTCTACCGCGACGTCGAGTCGCTCGGCGCCGCCGGTGTGCCGGTGTACGCCGATCGGGGGCCGGCCGGCGGATACCGACTGCTGGAGGGCTACCGGACCCGGCTCACCGGGATGACCGGCCCGGAGGTCGAGGCGCTGTTCCTCGCCGGTCTGCCCGGCCCGGCCGCCGAACTGGGACTGGCGTCGGTGGTGGCCGCCGCCGAGTTGAAGGTGCGCGCTGCGCTCCCCGGTGAGCTGGCCGACCGCAGCGGCCGGATCCGGCAACGATTCCATCTGGACGCGCCCGGCTGGTTCCGGCACCCCGAAGCCACCCCGCACCTGGAGGCGCTGGCCGGCGCGGTCTGGCGGGACCGGCTCGTGCGGCTGCGCTACCGGCGCTGGCGCGCGCCGCGGGAGGTGACCCGGCTCGTCGCCCCGCTGGGCGTGGTGCTCAAGGCGGGCCGCTGGTATCTGGTGGGCCGCTGCGAGGAACAGGTACGCACCTACCGGGTCGGTGCGGTGCTCGACGTCGAGGTCACCGACGAGCCGTACGCGCGGTCCGACGACTTCGACCTGGCCGCGTACTGGCGGGAGTGGACCGCCCGCTACGAACGCGACGTATACCGCGACCAGGCCCGTATCCGGCTCACCGTGGCGGCGCTGGAGTTCATGCCGTACGTGTTCCCGCCGGAGATGAGCCGCGCCGCCCGGGCCGCGGCCGGTGAGCCCGGCCCGGACGGATGGCTGGAGACCACGGTGCCGATCGAGTCGGTCCGGCACGCCCACGCCGAATTGCTGAAGCTCGGCGCGGAGGTCGAGGTGCTGACCCCGGCCGACCTGCGCGAACGGTTCATCGCCACCGCGCATGCGTTGGCCCGGCTCTACGGCGACGCGGGGTCGGCCGGCGCTCCGGCCTCCCCCGCGTCGGCGTGACGTCCTCAGACGGTGGTGAGCTGACGCCGGCCATTGCTCTCGGCGGGCGTGCTCACCGTGATCCGGCGTGGCTTGGCGCGCTCGGCGATCGGGATGCGCAGCGTCAGCACCCCGTTGTCGTAGCCGGCCTCCAGCCGGTCGGTGTCGAGCGTGTCGCCCAGGAACAGCTGCCGGGTGAACGTGCCCATCGGACGCTCGGCGGCGACCAGCTCGACGTTCTCGCCGGTGGGACGGCGGCGCTCGGCGCGGACGGTCAGCACGTTGCGCTCGACGGTGCAGTCGATGCTGTCCGGGTCCACACCGGGCAGGTCGAACGCCGCGTAGAAGTGGTCACCGTCGCGGTACGCGTCGAGGTGCATCACGGCGGGCCGGGCGGTGGTGCCGAAGAACTGCTCGGCGATCCGGTCGATCTCGCGGAACGGGTCGGTACGCATCAACATGGCTCTTGCCTCCTCGGTTCTCCTGGCCCAAGGTCTCAAGTTGAGTCTGTGTGACTCAAGTTCCTGGTTCTGTTTTAGCGCGCCTGCGCCGCCTCGTCAACTCGTCCCGCAAGCGTCTTCTCGAACCAGTGCTGCGCGTACGGGCCACTGGTGAAGGCGGGGATCTCCCGGTAGCCGTGGCGGGCGTACAGGGCCCGCGCCTCGACCAGGTCCGAGCGGGTGTCCAGCCGGATCCGCGTCGCCCCGCCGGCGGTCGCGTACGCCTCGATCGCGGCGATCAGCGCCGCCCCGCCCCCGGTGCCCCGGTGCTCGGGGCGCACGTACACCCGGGTCAGCTCGGCCCAGCCCGGCTGCCACCTCAGCCCGGCGCACCCGGCGAGCCGCCCGTCGCGGCGGGCCAGCACCAGCAGTCCGGTCGGCGGGGTCAGGTCGTCGCTCGGGTCCTCGGCCAGCGCGGCGTCCACCTCACCGGGCCGCTCCGGGCGGCCGTACCAGCGGCGCACCATCTCCGCCGTGTACTCGCGCAGCAGCAGCGCCGCGTCCGGCTCGTCCGGGTGCACGACGTGCGTGCTCCAGCCGGTCACGGGCCGGTCCGCCAGTAGACGCCCTGCTCGCGGGTGAGCAGCATGTCGTCGATCAGGTAGCGGCGCAGCGTCACGTGGTCGGCCTCGCCACCCTCGCACCACCGGCGCAACGCGTCGTCCACCTCCCGTTCCGGATAACGCCGTCCGGGCTCGAAGGTGTGTTCGGTGATGTGCTCCAGCAGCACCCGGCGGCGCCCCCGCTGCGCGGGCAGCCGGGTCAGTGCGCCATCACGCAGGAACGTGCGCAGGATCGTCTCGCGCGGGTTCGCGGCCGGCCCGGCCGGGGACGCCGCACCGGCCCGCGCGAACTCGCGCAGCCGTTCGGCGTCGACCCGCAGCCCGTCCCCGTCGTCGGCGAGCACCCCGGCGTCGATGAGACGGCGGACGGCCACTGCGGCGTCGCGGGCGGGCAGGCCGGTACTCGCCACCACGGCCGGCACGTCCCGGGCGCCGAGCACGATCGCGGCGAACACGGTCCGGCGGCGCTCGTCGGCGAGCGCCCCGGCGAGGGCTTGAGCGGTCATGGCGGGCAGCCTGTCAGCAACCCGCCGGATCCGGCCAGGCGTTTTCCGGCCGCCGCGCTCACAGCCGCCGGTGCATCACGTGCAGCCCGACCCGGCCCAGCGTCGGGTGCGCGAACGCCTCCGGCACGGTGCCGACCACCGTGAAGCCGAGCCGCCGGTACAGCTCCACGGCCGCCGTGTTGGTCTCCACCACGGCGTTGAACTGCATCGCGGCGAAACCCCGCCGCCGGGCCCAGTCCAGCGCCTCCTCGCACAGAGCCCGGCCCACACCCCGGCCGCGGGCGTGGGCCGCGACCATGAAACTCGCCGTCGCCACGTGCGACCCCGGCCCGGGCCGGTTCGGGCCCATCTTCGCGGTGCCGCGCACCGCGCCGTCGCGGTCCACCGCGACCGAGGTACGCCCCGGCGGGCGCTCCACCCACACCTCGCGCACCGCCTCCGGCGGCCAGTCCGGGTCGTACGAGAACGTGTCACTGGCGGTGATGACGTCGGTGAGGATCGGCCGGACCTGGGCCCAGTCGGCGTCGGTGTAGTCACGAATCAGCATCGGCGCGCACGCTAGCCGCCGCCCCGGTCGTCCGGCCACCGGTTTCCGCCCACCCGGCCGAGGGCGGCGGGGCATCGGCGGACCGCTCGCCGGGGCCATCATGGACGGGTGGCCGAATCAGTCGCCGACATCGATCGGAGCGAGGCCGCCGCACCCGGTGGCCCGCCGCCCGCCGGTCCACGTACCGCCGCGCCCCTGGTGGTGGGCGCGGTCCTCACCGCCGTGCTGCTGTCGCTGGCCGGCCGCTACGGCTACCACCGCGACGAGCTGTACTTCCTGCTGTGCGGCCGGCACCTCGACTGGGGCTACGTCGACCAGGGGCCCCTCGTGCCGGCGCTGGCCCGGCTGGCCGACACGATCGCGCCGGGCAACCTGGTGGTGCTGCGCACCCCGTCGGCGTTCATCGGCGGCGCAGCGGTGGTCCTGGTCGCCGCGATCGCCCGGCAGTTCGGCGCCGGCCGCGTCGCCCAGACGGCCGCGGCGGTGCTCGCCGCCGCCTCGGGCATCGTGCTGGCCGGCGGCCATCTGCTCAGCACCACGAGCGTCGACCTGCTGGTGTGGCTGGTAGCCGCGCTGTGCATGGTGCGGATGCTGCGCACCGGCGACACCCGGTGGGCGCTCGGCGCCGGGCTCGCGCTCGGCATCGGCCTGCTCAACAAGCCGCTGCCCGCGCTGCTCGGCGTCGGCCTGGCCGCCGGTCTGCTGATCGCCGGGCCGCGCCGGCTGCTGCCGGACCGGTGGGTGCTCGCCGGCGCGGGACTCGCCGCGCTCCTCGCCGTGCCGTACGCGGCGTGGCAGGCCGCGCACGGCTTCCCGCAGCTCGACGTCGCCGCGTCGATCGCCGACGGGGACAGCTCCTACAGCGGCCGGATCGACGCGGTGGTGCTCCAGTTCCTGATCATCAGCCCGTTCGCGGTCCCGGTGTGGGTCGCCGGGCTGGTGGCGCTGCTGCGCCGGCCGGCCTGGGCGGCGTACCGGTCGGTTGCCTGGGCGTGGCTGGTGGTGGTCGCGATCGTGGTGGTGGCCGGTGGCAAGGGCTACTACGACGCGCCGTTGCTGCTGGTGCTCACCGCCGCCGGGGTGGTGCCGGTCGTCGCGTGGGCGCGCCGGGGCGCGCCCCGGGTCCGGCAGGCGTTGCTGGTCACCGCCGCCGTGCTGATGGCCGCGAGCAGCGCGGTGCTGCTGCTGCCCACGCTGCCGGCCGACCGGCTGCCCGGGTTCGTGGTCGCGGCCAACTACGACGCGGGCGAGACCATCGGCTGGCCCGAGTTCGCCGACTCGGTGGCCGCCGTGCACCGCGCGCTGCCGCCGGCCGAGCGCGACCGGGCGGTGGTGCTGACCGGCAACTACGGCGAGGCCGGCGCACTGGCCCGGTACGGTCCGGCCCGGGGACTGCCCCGCGCGTACTCCGGGCACAACAGCATGGCCACGTTCGGCCGGCCGCCCGACGACGCCGACGTGGTGATCGTCGTCGGCTGGTCCCGGCCGGAGCCGCTGCGTGCCTGGTTCACCGAGCTCACCGAGGCGGCCCGGGTCGACCAGCGGGTCGACGTCGACAACGACGAGAACGGCGAGCCGATCTTCCTCGCCCGGGGCCTGCGGCGTCCGTGGTCGCAGATCTGGGACACCGAGGTACGCCACGGCTCCTGAGATACTTGCCGCCATGCTCTGGGGAGTCAGCGGGCCGATCTTCCTCCTCGACTACCTCGGCGCGGTCGCCGTGGCCGTCGTGATCGCCGTGGCGGTACGGGAACTGACCGGCCGCCGTACCCGTGGTGCGACACCCGACCGGGTCGAGCTGGCGTACCTGACCGACCGGGCGCTGTTGGCCTGCCAGGTCGGGGTGGCCGCGCTGCGCCGCGCGGGCGGGGTCGACGTCGGCGAACTCGCCACCCTGCACGCGCAGGGGCCGCCCCCGGCCGGCTCGCCCGCGCTGGTACGCGCCCTGCAC
>NZ_JBXUOV010000133.1:0-15626 GCF_057196585.1 Micromonospora sp. ATLC20 | reverse complement strand
GGGCGTGGGCCGGTCCACGCCGGCCAGGCCCGCGCCAGCCGTGCCGGCGGCTGCCGCGCCCGCCACCGCGGTGTCGGTGTCCACCCGGTCGTGCCGCCGGTCGGCGTCGTCGGTGGCGGGGACCGGCTCGGCGTCCGGGTCGACCAGGCCGGGCTCGGCGCTGCCGTACCCGACCGCGCCGTCGGCGACCGCGTCGTTCCTGACGACGCCGTCGATGCGGTCGTCCCGGCCGTCGGTGTCCACCGTGCGGTCGTCCCGGCCGTCGCCGTCCACGTCATGGTCGCCGGCGCCGGGGTGCTCGGCGTCCCAGCGGTCCCGGTCGTGCAGGCGGTCCCCGGCGGTCGGGTCGGCCCGCTCGTCGTCCAGCGGGTCGGTGCGTCCCGGCGCGCCGTCGCCCGGCGCCGCCGTGTCCTCGCCGCGCGCGTCGCGCTCGTCCTGCGGACGGCCGCCGGCCAGGGCCGAGGCGGCTACCGCGTCGCCCACCGTGGCCGCGCCGAACGCCGTCGGCAGCGGCGCCGGCTCGGCGTACGGGGCACGCCCGTCGTCGTCGGCCCGGTCGTCCGCGTCGCGCAGCTCCCCGGCGTCGTAGGCGCGGGTCTCGTCCACCTCGGCGTCGCGCCGCTCGTCGGTGACCGCCGGGTCGTCGAAGGTGCCGCGGTCGTCAAGCGCGTCCTCGGGCACGTCGGCCCGGTCGGCGTGGCGGCGGTCGGTGTCGGCGTGCTCGCCCGGCTGCGGCACCGGCACCGGTGCGGACCGGACGGCCTCGGGGTGGTCCTGCGTGACCTGCTGTTCATCCTGGCGCATGGCGGCGGCCTCCTCAGCGGCTCGGGACGTCTTGGTCGTGGTCGTGGTCGGGGTGGCGCTGCTCCGGCTGCTGCGTGGACGTGGGCACCGGCTCCTCGCCGAGCAGGTCGGCGAAGAGGGCCCGGTAGTGCACGAGCGCCTGCCGGAGGTCCTCGGTGCCAGCCTCACCGCGCTCGTTGCGCTGCCGGATCTCGTGGGCGTCGCGGTAGTGGGTGAGGGTGCGGGCGTGCTCGACGGAGAGGTGGGCGATCTGGTCCGAGAAGTCCCCGGTGGGGTATCCGCGCTCGGCGATCAGACGGCTGACCAGCTCGTCGGCCTCGCCGACGGTCTCCGCGGGGGAATCGACGAAGCGCACCTGGAGTTCCTCCCAGGCGGCGGCGTAGCGGGCCCGGGACTCCGGGCTCAGCGGGGTCAGCTCCAGCTCGGCGTGCCGGCGTTCGCGTTCCCGCAGCTCGCGCTCGGCGGCGCTGCGGCTGTCCTGCTCGGCGACGACCCGGTCGTACTCGGGGCCGAAGCGCTCGCGCAGCGCCCGGCGGCGGCTGGCGACCACGGCGACCGCGACGAGCGCGGCGATGACGGCGACGACGATGACTATGACGACTACCTGGGTGGACGACATGGCTCCTCCTTCGCACGGTGGTATTCCCTCGTGCGGGTGATCGCCAATCCCGTTGTGCGGCACTTTCCGCCCCGCTCCGGAAAAAAGGCGCGGTGTCGCGACCGCCGTCCGGTGCCGGACCGGTGTCCGACTGCGCCCGCGGTGCCCGTCTCGGACCGTAGTGAGAGCCGAGACGGCCGGTAGTGCATCCGCCCCGGATTACGTATCCTGCCCAAGGCGTCCGGGCCGGGGCCCGGCGTCGTGGCCGGCGAACGTGACGGCCGCTGCCGGCGCCACCGAGCGACACCTTCCCGGGCGAGGTCTGATTGAACACCCGTGACTGGCCGATCCGCGCCAAGCTGACCGCGCTGGTCATCGGCCCGGTGACCGGGCTGCTGGCGTTGTGGATCTTCGCCACGACGCTCACCTTCGGGCCCGCACTCGACCTGCTCTCCGCGCGTACCCTCCTCTACGACCTGGGCCGTCCCGGCGAGGCCGTGGTGGCAGAGCTGCAACGCGAGCGGCGGCTGTCGGTGGTCCAGCTCGCCGGCGACCGCGCCCTCCCCGAGCTGACCGAACAGCGGGTACGCACCGACGACGCGATCGTCGAGCTGCGCCGCAAGGTCGACGGCGGCGACCTGCGCGACGTCGCCGACGCCCAGCTCGACAACCGGCTCGACCAACTCGTCTCGGCGCTCGACGCGCTGCCCGCCGGGCGCACGTTCATCGACGACCGCAAGGTGGACCGGGCCGGCGCCGTCGGCCTCTACAGCGGGATGATCGGCTCGGCGTTCCAGGCGTTCGGCGCGATGGCCGCGCTGCCCGACGCGCAGCTCAACCGGGAGGCCACCGCGCTGACCGCGCTGGGCCGCTCCCGGGAGCTGCTCGGGCAGGCCGACGCGCTGCTGGCCGGCGCCGTCACGGCCGGGCGGTACGCCGACGGCGAGCACGAGCAACTGGTACGCACAGTGGAGAACCAGCGTTTCCTGGCCGAGACGGCGGTCGCCGACCTGCCGGCCGGGGAGCGGACCGCCTACCAGCGGATGACCGAGGGCGCCGGGTTCCTCCGGCTGCGCGCGCTCCAGGACAGCCTGATCCGCTCGCCCGGGCTGCCCGCCCGGTTCGACATGCGGGCGTGGGAGACCGGCCACGCCGAGGTGTGGCAGAGCCTGCGCGACTTCGAGCTGCGCGGCGCGGACGCCCTCGCCGAGCGGTCCGTGCCGATGGCCACCCGGATCCTCGTCCAGCTCGCCGCCGCCGGTGTGCTGGGCCTGATCGCGATCGTGGTGTGCGTGCTGGTGGCGCTCCGGGTCGGCCGGTCGCTGGCGCAGCGGCTGACCGGCGTACGGGCGGCCGCGACCGAGGTGGCGGAACGCCGGCTGCCCGACGTGGTCGCGCGGCTGCGCCGGGGCGAGGAGGTCGACGTGGCCCGGGAGGCGCCCGAGCTGGACCACGGCGGCGACGAGATCGGTCAGGTGGCGCGCGCCTTCAACGAGGTGCGCCGGACCGCGGTCCGGGCCGCCGTCGACGAGGTGACGCTGCGCCGGGGCTTCAACGAGGTGATCCTCAACCTGGCCCGGCGCAGCCAGGGGCTGGTGCACCGGCAACTGGCGCTGCTGGACCGGCTGGAACGGCGTACCGAGGACCCGGACGAGCTGGCCGGGCTGTTCCAGGTCGACCACCTGGCGACGCGGCTGCGGCGGCACGCCGAGGACCTGGTCATCCTCGCCGGGGCCGCGCCCGGACGGGGCTGGCGCCGCCCGGTCGCCGCTGTCGACGTGATGCGCGGCGCGATCTCCGAGGTCGAGGCGTACGACCGGGTCGACGTGGGCGAGGTGGCACCGGCCGGGGTGCTCGGCCGCGCCGTCGGCGACGTGATCCACCTGCTCGCCGAGCTGATCGAGAACGCGACCACGTTCTCCCCGCCCGGCACCCGGGTGGACGTCACCGGCCGCAGCGTCCCGGGCGGCTACACCATCGAGATCCTCGACCGAGGGCTGGGCATGTCCGCGCCGGCCCTGGCCGAGGCCAACCGCAAGCTGGCCGAGCCACCGGAGTTCGACCCGGCCGGCAGCGCACGGCTGGGGCTGTTCGTGGTGGCGCGACTGGCCGCCCGGCACGGCGTCCGGGTGGAGCTGCGGCCGTCCCGCCCGGCCGGGATCGTGGCAGCGGTGTTCGTACCGGCGGAACTGATCACCGACGAGCCGCCGGTGGGCGCGGACGCCTCCGCCGGGCCGGAACGGCGGCGCCTGGCCAAGGTGACCCGGCTGACCACCGTGCCCCGGCCGGGGCGGCCGGTCCGGCCGGGCCGGGACCGGTCGGAGAGCACAGTCGTCCCGCTGCAGTCGGCGCGGGCCTCCACGGTGGAGCCACCCGCCGACGACGACGGGCTGCCCCGCCGGATCCGGCGTCGCGGCGCGACCGCCCGTCCCCGCGCCGCCGTCGCCGACACCCCGGCCCACCGCACCCCCGAGGAGGCCCGCCGAGCCATGTCGGCGTTGCAGGCCGGCACTGCCCGCGGACGCCGGGACGGCTCCCGCGCCGCCGGAACCGATCCGGCCACCCCCGCCACCGAAACGCGCGACACCGGTACGCCGTCCACCACCGCGGGGCCGGCCGTTCAGCCCGCCCCGCCGGCGCCGGACCAACGAACCGCGACTGAGAGGGACGCCTAGTGGTGCACACGACGCGGCAGAACGCCGATCTCGACTGGCTGCTCGACGACCTGGTGGAGCGCGTTCCCGCCGCCCGCCAGGCGGTGGTGCTCTCGGCGGACGGGCTCCTGCTCGGCGCCTCCACCGACCAGGACCGCACCGACGCGGAACACCTGTGCGCGCTGGCGTCCGGCTTCTCCGGGCTGGCCAAGGGCGCCACCCGGCACCTGGGCGGCGGCGCGGTCCGCCAGACCGTGGTGGAGATGGAGTCGGCCTACCTGTTCGTGACCGCCGCCGGGCAGGGCGCCTGCCTCGCGGTGGCGAGCGACGCCGACGCCGACATCGGCCTGGTGGCGTACGAGATGGCGATGCTCGTCATCCGGGTCGGGGAGAACCTGGCCGCGCCGAGCCGGGTGGCGGGGGAGCGGACCGATGCGCGCTGAGTCGCCGGGGCCGCAGCACGAGTGGCTGGACGCCGACGCCGGCCCGGTGGTGCGCCCGTACACGCTCACCGGCGGCCGGGTGCGCCCGCCGGTCGACGGCTTCGACCTGCTGGCGTTCGTGCTCGCCGTCCCCGGTGCCGACCCGGCCGGCACGCCCGGGCTCCAGCCGGAGCACCGCCGCCTGATCGAGCTGGCCCGGCGGCCGAAGGCCGTGGCCGACCTCGCCGCCGACCTGGACCTCGCCGTGGGCGTGGTCCGGGTGCTGCTCGGCGACCTCCTCGCCCATGAGCTCGTCGCGGTGCACCGGCCACCGGCCACCGCGTACCTGCCCGACGACAACATCCTCAAGGCGGTGGTCAGTGGACTCCGTGCGCTATGACCGGGAGCCGGGGGCGCCACGAGTGCCGCTGGCTTTGAAGATCCTCATCGCCGGTGGCTTCGGCGCCGGAAAGACGACGCTGGTCAGCGCGTTGAGTGAGGTCCGGCCGTTGCAGACCGAGGAGGTCCTGACCGGGGCCGGGCTCGGCACCGACGACGTCTCCGGGGTCGAGCAGAAGTCGACCACGACGGTGGCGATGGACTTCGGCCGGATCACCATCAACGACGACCTCCAGGTCTATCTGTTCGGCACCCCGGGCCAGGACCGGTTCTGGTTCCTCTGGGACGAGCTGGCCTTCGGCGCGCTCGGGGCGGTGGTGCTGGCCGACACGCGGCGGCTGGCCGACTGCTTCCCCTCGATCGACTACTTCGAGCAGCGGGGCATCCCGTTCGTGGTGGGCGTCAACTGCTTCGAGGGTTCCCGCCGGTTCGGCCTGGAGGCGGTCCGCGACGCGCTGGACCTGGACCCGGACGTCCCGCTGGTGCTCTGCGACGCCCGGGACCGGCAGTCCGGCAAGCTGGTGCTGATCTCGCTCGTCGAGCACGTGGCGCGGCAGCGCGGCGAGCCGGTGCCGGTGGGCTGACCACGCCGTACCCGATCCGTCGGGCCTGGTGGACCGACCGGGCGCGCCACCGGGAAGCCTCTGGTTGGATCGCAGGCAGGACCGACGAGAGGTGGGTGCGGTGACCGGGCAGGACGAGATCGTCCACATCGGCGGCTACACGGCGGAGACGGGCGGGCGGGCCGAGGGCGTCGTGGCGGCCCGGCGGGACCGGGCGACCGGGGAACTGACCCCGCTGGGCGTCGTGGCGGTCACCCCGTCGCCGTCCTTCCTGGTGCGGCATCCGGCGCTGCCGGTGCTGTACGCGTGCAACGAGCTGCCCGACGGGCAGGTGAGCGCGTTCCGGGTGGCGGCGGACGGCGACCTCGCGCCGCTGGGCGTCCGCGAGACCGGCGGCGCGGAGCCGTGCCACCTGTCCGTCGCCCCGGACGGGCGGCACCTGTTCGTGGCGAACTACGGCGGCGGCAGCGTGGCGGTGTTCGGCCTGGACGCCGACGGCGTGCCGGGGGAGCACACCGACCTGGTGCGGCACTCCGGCCACGGCGCCGACCCGCAGCGGCAGGAGCACGCGCACTGCCACATGGTCTCGCCCGACCCGGCCGGCGGTGGGCTGCTCGCCGTCGACCTGGGCACCGACTCCGTCTACCGGTACGCGGTCGACGCCGGCCGGTTGACCGAGCGGGAGCCCCGGCTGCGGACGGCGCCCGGGACCGGGCCCCGGCACCTGGCCCGGCACCCGGACGGGCGCCGCCTCTGGCTCGTCGGCGAGCTTGACGCCACGGTCACCGCGTACGAGCTGACGCCGGACGGGCCGCGGCAGCGGACGCGTGTCGACGCCAGCGGCCGGACCGGGCACGTCCAGCCCTCCGAGGTGACTGTCGGGCCGGGCGGGCGTTTCCTCTACGTGGGCAACCGCGGCGTGGGCACGATCTCCGTCTTCGCGCTCGACGGCCCGGCGCCGGAGCTGGTGGCCGAGGTCGACACCGGCGGCGAGTGGCCGCGGCACTTCGCGTTCGCCGGGGAGCACCTGTACGTGGCCGACGAGCGGGCCGACATGATCAGGATTTTCCGGGTCGATCCGGACGGCGGGGTGCCGGAGCCGGTGGGGGAGCCGGTGCCGATGGCGAGCCCGACGTGCGTCCGACCGTGACCGGACGGTCACCAAGTGACAGTCCGAAGTGGATTGACATCACCATAAATGACTGACTGGTAACTTAGCGTATGGGTTAGCTGATCAACTGTTTCTGCTGCGTAACTTTCGTCCGAACGGTTGTGGTGGTAACCCCACGAGGTACGCAAGATGGTCACCGTGTCTGGCCGCCATCGCATGCGTTCTCACCTCCGCGGAGCAGGTGCCGCCGCCGTGGCGGCGGCCCTGGTCGCCGTCGTAGCCGGCTCCTGGTTCGGCTACCAGCAGCTGGCCGGCCCGAACTGTTCGGGCCGGATCGAGCTGTCGGTGGCGACCGCCCCGGAGATCGCCCCCGCGGTGCGCGCCGCCGCCGACCAGTGGGTCTCCGACGGCGCGGCGGTGGGCGGAACGTGCATCGCGGTGAACGTCGCCTCGTCCGAGTCGGTCGAGGTGGCCGCCGCGGTGGCGAGCAAGCACGGTGCCACGCTCGCCGGCGTCGGGCAGGCCAGCGGTACCGCCGTCACCCCGGACGTCTGGGTGCCGGACTCCTCGACCTGGCTGGTCCGGCTCAAGAGCGGCGGGGCCAGCGCGTTCGCGCCGACGAACGGCGCCTCGATCGCGCGTAGCCCGGTCGTGGTGGCGCTACCCGAGCCGGTGGCCTCCCGCATAGGGTGGCCGGACAAGAAGCTCCGCTGGTCCGACCTGCTCACCCAGGTCACCGCCAGCAAGCCGCTGCGGGCCGGGATCGTCGAGCCGACCCAGGACGCGGCCGGCCTGTCCGGCCTGCTGTCGCTGACCGCCGCGGCCAGCTCCACCGGCGACTCCGGCTCGCCGAAGGCGCAGGAGGCGATGGTCGGCGCGCTGCGTGCGCTGGCGACAAACCGTTCCTCACTGCGGCAGGACCTCCTCGCGCGGTTCCCGCGCTCGTCCGACCCGACGGCGATCGCCAACGGGCTGGGGGCGGCGGCGCTGTCCGAGGAGGACGTGATCGCCTACAACAGCACGAAGCCGCCGATCCGGCTGGCCGCGCTCTACCTGGAGCCGGCGCCGATCCCGCTGGACTACCCGTTCGCGGTGCTGCCCGGCATCGAGCCGGCCAAGGCGTCCGCCGCCAAGGTGCTCTTCGAGGTGCTGCGGACGCCGGGCTTCAAGGACCGGCTCGCCTCGCAGGCGCTGCGCGCGCCGGACGGCAACTGGGGGCGGGGTTTCCAGGCCCCGACCGGCGCGCCGAGCCCGGCCAACGGCGGCGCGAGCCAGGTGCCGCCGTCGGGTCAGGGCGGCGCGGCCGACCTCGACCCCGGTGCCATCTCGACCGCCACCACCACCTGGTCGGTGGCCACCCAGTCCGGCCGGATGCTCTGCGTCATCGACGTCTCCGGCTCGATGAAGAAGCCGGTCGCGACCGCCAACGGCGCCAGCCGGGAGCAGGTCACGGTGGCCGCCGCGAGCCAGGGCCTCGGGCTGTTCGACGACTCCTGGTCGATCGGCCTCTGGACGTTCTCCACCAACCTGCAGGGCTCGCAGGACTGGAGTGAGCTGGTCGGAATAAAGCCTCTGTCCAGCAACCGGGGCGCCCTCCAGCGCGGCCTGGCCTCGATCAAGCCCTCCAGCGGCGACACCGGCCTGTACGACACGATGCTCGCGGCGTACAAGAAGGTGCAGCAGGACTGGGAGCCGGGCAAGGTCAATTCGATCGTGCTGTTCACCGACGGCAAGAACGAGGACGACAACGGCATCTCGCAGAAGGAACTGCTGGACCAGCTGAAGAAGCTGAAGGACGACGAGCAGCCGGTCCAGGTCGTCATCATCGGCATCGGCACCGAGGTGAACCGGGCCGAGCTGGAGTCGATCACCAAGGTCACCGGCGGCGGCGCGTTCGTCACCACCGACCCCAGCAAGATCGGCGAGATCTTCCTCCGGGCGATCGCGCTGCGGCCGCCCGCTCCCCGCTGACCTGAAGCTCAGCGCTAGTCTTCCGCCGTACCGGAAATCCGGTACGGCGGAAGGCTTCCCGGGTCAAGACACGGGATGAGAACTGACGGTAATGCGTCCGAATCAATCGGTAACCATAATTGTCCAGGCATGATGACCGGGTGCCTCGACCGCGGGCTCCACACCGGAGCCGGGCGGGGACGGGGCGGTCCTGAGCGAAGTGGGGAGGGCCGGTGACCTCGGCGACGCTGTTGACCCCTGCCACGTCGTCGCGACCCGGTGGTGAACGCCCGGGCAAGACGACGCGAGCGGCGGAGCGGGCCTACATCCGGGTCTTGGTGGTGCTGGACACCGCCGTGCTCGCCGTGGCCATCCTGGTCGGCTACCTGGCCCGGTTCGGCGACGAGGAACCGACCGGCTCCGAGATCCCGTACGTGGTGGTCGCCCCGGTGCTCCTGCTGGTCTGGCTCGTCTCGCTCAAGGCGATGCGGTGCTACGACGACCAGGTGCTCGGCTACGGCGCCGACGAGTACCGGCGGGTCAGCGCGGCCAGCATGCGACTCGCCGGCGGCATCGCCATCGCCGGGTACATCGCCGACGTCGGCGTCTCCCGCGGTTTCCTGGCCATCTCCTTCGCGGTCGGCACGATCGGCCTGGAGGTGGCGCGGTTCGCGGCCCGCAAGCGGCTGCACCGGGCCCGCGACCGGGGCGCCGGCTGGTCCCGCAAGGTGCTCGTGGTGGGCGACACCGCGCACGTGCTGGAGTTGGTGCACACGCTGCGCCGGGAACCGTACGCCGGCTACCAGGTGGTCGGCGCGTGCATCCCGGACGCGCTGCTCGCCCCGGTGCCGCAACGCCTGGGCGACGTGCCAGTGGTCGGCAGCTTCCGGGGCATCCCCGAGGCGGCCACCGCGATCGGCGCCGACACGGTGGCGGTCACCGCCTCCGGCGAGCTGACCGCGACCCGGCTGCGCCGCCTGGGCTGGCAGCTGGAGGGCACCGGCGTCGACCTGGTGGTGGCGCCGGCGCTCACCGACGTGGCCGGCCCCCGCATCCACACCCGCCCGGTCGCCGGCCTGCCGCTGATCCACGTCGAGGCGCCCGAGTTCCGCGGCGCCCGCAAGCTGGTCAAGGGCTTCGTCGACAGGTCGATCTCGCTGATCGCGCTGCTCGTGCTGGCGCCGCTGCTGATCGTGATCGCGCTCGCCATCAAGATCGACAGCCGGGGTCCGGTGCTGTTCCGGCAGACCCGCGTCGGCCAGGGCGGCGAGGAGTTCGGCGTCTTCAAGTTCCGCACCATGGTCGTAAACGCCGACGCCCTGCTCGCCGAGCTGGCCGCGCGCAACGAGACCGACGGCCTGATGTTCAAGATGCGCGACGACCCGCGCGTCACCCGGGTCGGCCGGTTGCTGCGCAAGTGGTCGCTGGACGAGCTGCCCCAGCTCGCCAACGTGCTGCTCGGCCAGATGAGCCTGGTCGGCCCGCGCCCGCCGCTGCCGTCCGAGGTGGCCCGCTACGACGGCGACGTGGCACGCCGGCTGCTGGTCAAGCCCGGCATGACCGGCCTCTGGCAGGTCAGCGGCCGGTCGGATCTGAGCTGGGAGGACGGCATCCGGCTCGACCTGTACTACGTGGAGAACTGGTCCCTGGCCGCCGACCTGACCATCCTGTGGAAGACGTTCGGCGCGGTGGTCAACAGCCGCGGCGCGTACTGACCGGGCGGGTCAGGGCTGCGGCCCCAGCCAGTCCAGGCAGACCACCACGGCGTCGTCGACCAGGTCACCGGCGACGAACGCCCGCAGGTCGCCGATCAGCGACCGGACCGCGTCCAGCGGCTCCATGGGGCCGGTCCGGCGCAGGAACCGGTCCAGCGCCACCTCGCCGTAGCGCACCTGCTCGGTGGTGGCGTCGATCACGCCGTCGCTGACCACGAAGAGCCGGTCCTCGCGCTCCAGCCGGAACCGCTGCGGGCGGTAGTCGGTGCCCTCGAACATGCCGAGCGGGAACTGCTTCTCCAGCTCCTGCTCGGTCACCGCGCCGTTGCGCAGCCGCAGCAGCCGCGGCGAACCGGCGTCCACCACTGTCATCTCGCCGGAGGCCAGGTCCAGCTCGATCAGGAGCACCGAGACGTGCTGTTCGCCCCGGTGCTGGGCGTAGATGGCCTGGTCGGCCAGCGCGGCCTGGTCGGCCAGGTCCAGCCCGGCCCGGCGCGCGTTGCGCAGCGCGTACGTGGCCAGCGAGGCGAGCAGCGCCGCCGCCACCCCCTCGCCATAGCCGTTCAGTACCGCCAGCCAGAGCCGGTGCCCGTCGTCGGACCAGTCGAAGCTGTCCCCGCGCACCGCGTACGCCGGCTCCAGCTGCCCGGCCAGGCTGAACGACGGCCGGATCCGGCTGCGCCCGGGCAGCAGCTCCCACTGCATCTCGGCGGCCAGCGTGAGCCGCCGGCTGCGCCGGGCGGTCCGGTAGATGTCGGTGGTCGCCATGACCGCGCTCAGCTCGTGCCCGAGCACCGTGGCGATGGTGTCCATTTCCCGGCGGGCGTCCGGGTCGGCGGGCACCGGCGAGACCTTCAGCACGCCCCGGCGTTCGCCGCGCATGCCCACCGGGAACCAGCCGACGCCGTCGGCGATCACCGGCTCCTGGTGGTCGAAGGCGCGCCAGGCCGGGTGGCCGGGCCCGGTGACCGAGGGCCCGTCGTCCAGCGGCAGCAGCTCGGCGAGCCGGTAGTCGACCTGGTAGAGCTCGGTGTGGGTGACGCCGTACGTGCGCGCGAGCTCGGCGGCGAGCCGGTCCACGATGAGATCCGTCGGCGCCTCGGTCAGGACCCGGCGCGCGTGGCCCTCCGCTCCGCTCATCTTTGCTCCTTTGCACAGGTCGCCGGGCAGATCCGGGGGGTAGTCTCGGCCCCACCATGACCGAAGAGCGCAGTCCCCGGGAACCTGTAACGAGTATGTCCGCCGCCCTGGACGAGGCGGCAGGCACCTTGCTCGCCGTCTGGGAGGCGGCCCGGGAGCGCACCACCAGCCGGCTGTCGAGTGCCCAGCTACGCGCGATCATGGTCGTCGAGCAGTATGACGGCATCAACCTCCGCCGTCTCGCCACGCTCACCGACATGTTGCTCTCCTCCGCCAGCCGGCTGTGCGACCGGCTGGTCGCGGCCGGGATGCTGGAACGCGAGCCGGGCCGCTACGACCGGCGGGAGATCTCGCTGCACCTCACGCCCGCCGCCCTCCGGCTCCTCGCCGAGCTGCGT
This sequence comes from Micromonospora sp. ATLC20, assembly GCF_057196585.1. Classification (NCBI taxonomy): domain Bacteria; kingdom Bacillati; phylum Actinomycetota; class Actinomycetes; order Micromonosporales; family Micromonosporaceae; genus Micromonospora; species Micromonospora sp. ATLC20. The sequence continues at coordinate 3,872 of NZ_JBXUOV010000133.1, read as the reverse complement.
GCCGACCGGCGGCACCGGCTGGAGCGGATCCTGGCCGGGATGAGCGCGGAGGGCCGGGCCGCGCTGGTACGCGGCATGCGCGAGTTCGACGAGGTGGGCCGGCGCGGGGAGGCCACCGTGGCGGAGGGCTGGCCGATGCTGCAGCCCTCCGGGGAACGGATCGGCGACCCCGCCCGGCCGGCCGGCGAGCCTCCGGTGGCCCGTACCGCCTGACTCAGCCGGCGCGGGCGGGATCGTCCGGCGCGCCCTCGCGGGCGGCCCGCAGCCGGGCCACCACCCGGGGATGCTCGGTCAGCGCCCGTTCCAGCGTGTCGAGCACTCGGTCCAGCAGGGCCCGGCCGCCGCGGGAGGTCAGCGCCTCCTCCTGCCACCCGACGAAGTCGCGCAGCAGCCGGTCGTCGTCCACCCGCAGGGCCGCGATCAGCGCGTCCACCAGGTGCGCGATGCCGGCGGCGACGTCCTCGGCGTTCTCCGGCGGCGGGTCCACCGTGGCGAGCGCGAGCCGCACCAGCTCACGCCGCCGGTGCAGCACCGCCACGTACGCGTCGTCGGGCGGGGGCGGCGGCGCGCCGGTGTGCGCGGCAGACAGCGGCCGCTCCAGCAGCTCCACCGCGTCCCGGGCGCTGGCGCCCCAGCCCGCCGCGCCGATCGCGGTGGCCCACCGGCCGTCCGGGCCGAAGCCGGGACCACCGGCGAGCACCGGCACCCCGGCCGCCCGGCTGGCCTCCACCATCCGCGCCGCCCGGACCAGCCGGTTCGGCTGCACGCAGCTCAGCAGCACCGCGTCCGGACCGGTCTGGTGCAGATAGGAGACCAGGTGCCGGGCCGGCACGCTGGCGCCGAGGAACGTCACCCGCCAGCCGGCCGCCCGGACCACCTCGGTGACGATGCGGGCGGCAAGCGCGTGCCATTCGCCCTCCACGCACGCCATCACCACGTGCCCGCGTCGCGGTGGGCCGACCGTCGCGCCCAGCGCGTCCACCACCTGCTCGCTGACGTGGGTGGCGGCGTGCTCCTGGGCGATGCTCCACGAGCCGGTGAGCCAGCGCCGGCCGACCTCCCGCTGCGCCACCGCGACCAGGTCGACCAGGACGTCCGCGACCGAGAACCCGTCCGCGAGCAGGCCGCGCGCCAGCGTGACCGCGCCGGCCCGGTCGGCGGCGTCCAGGTGATCGAGGTACGCGACGAGCGTGTCCGGCCCGATCCGGCGCTCGGCCGCGGGGGTGGGGCGGTCCGGCGGCGGCGGTGTCACCCGGCCGCCACGGCGAGCATGGCGATGTCGTCGTGGGGCTGCCCGTCCAGCCACTCGTCGACGAGCTGGAGCACCCGCTCGACGAGCGCGGCGGGCGGAAGCCCGGTGCCGGTGACGAGCGCCTGACGCAGCCGGGCGTCGCCGAACATGGCCGGCTCGGTGGGGCCGCCGCGGGCCTCGGTCACCCCGTCGGTGTACGCCAGCAGCAGGTCACCCGGCGCCAGCCGTACCTCGGTGCCGGCGAACCGGGCGTCGGTGAGCGCGCCCACCGGCATGCCGCCCACCCGGACCGTCTCCACCCCGCCGCCGGCGCGGACGACGAGCGGGGACGGGTGCCCGCCACCGGCGAGCCGCACCAGCAGCCCGCCGTCCGGCTCGCGGCGCAGCGCGCCCAGCAGGAGCGTGGTGAACTGGGCCCGGCGGGCCGCGTCGGGGGCGTCCAGCAGCGCCCGGTTGAGCAGCTCCAGCAGCTGCCGGGGGCGCTGCTCGACCAGGCGCAGGGTCTGCAGCGACTGGCGGACCCGGCCGGTCAGCACTGCTGCGCCGACACCCTTGCCGCAGACGTCACCGAGCGCGAACAGGCCGCCGTCGCCGGTGGGGAACAGGTCGTAGAAGTCGCCGCCGATGCGCAGGCTGTCCCCGGCGGCGCGATAACCGCCGGCCAGCGTCATCCCGCGCAGGCGCGGCAGCTCCGGCGGGAGCAGGCTGTTCTGCAGCACCCGGGCCAGGTGGGCCTGCTCGCCGTACAGTTCGGCGGCGGCCAGCGCGGCGCCGGCCCGCCCGGCGAACTCCCGGGCCAGGCCGATCTCCCGCCTGTCGAAGCCGGGCCGCTCCGGGCGCCGGGCCAGCACCAGCGCGCCGGCCGGACCACCGGCGCTCGGCATCGGGCTGATCAACACGGTGCCCGGACGGCCGAACCCGGCGGGCAGCACCTCGGCCAGATCGGCCAGCTCGGCGTCCAGCCAGGGACTCGGTTCGGTGAGGTCGCCGTCGAGCGCCTCGACCAGGCCGGGTACGGACTCCACAGTCGGCCAGCCGGCCAGGCCGGTGACCGGGCCGGGATCGCCGGTGGCGTACCGGATCCAGTGCGGCTGGTCCTCGGCGGGCGGCGGCGGGCGGTGCACCACCACCGCGACGTCGGCCAGGTAGGGCACCGGCAGCGTCACCGCGGTGCGCAGCGTCTGCTCGCGGTGCAGGGACAGCCCGAGCCGGCTGCCCGCCTCGGCGAGGAACGCGGTGCGTGACCGTTCGGCCAGCAGCGCGTCGGTACGCGCGTGTTCCTCGGTGACGTCGCGGACGTACCAGGCGCTGCGGTCGTCGGCCAGGGGGCGCCGCACGCCGCGCAGCCGCCGGCCGTGGTGGTCGGTCTCGAACGCGTCCGATCCGGCGGTGGCCGCGTCGGCCAGCGCCGGCACCCGGCACGCGGCCAGGTCGACGCCGGGCGCCACCTCGGGGAGCAGATCGGCGGCCATGGCGTTGACGAGCGTCACCACGCCCGCGTGGTCGACTGTCACGACGGCCTCGGCGAGCCCGTCCAGCAGTTCCCGGGCCAGGTGGTCGTCAGCCGGCAGTGCGACCCCGGCAACCCGCCGGGGCCGTTTCCGCGAAGCGTGTCCACCGCCGCTGACCGGCCCCGCGACACCGCCCCGGCGCGCGGCGGTCACCTCCGGTGGCCGGGCGCTTCGGTCGGTCGACCCGTGCGCATGCTGTCGGTGCACCCCTCACTCGGCGGACAGGTTGCCTGGCGGCAAGCGTACCGAGCGCAGGCACGGAATGCCCGTCGAGGATCATCCGGGTCAGCCGGCCCGGGCCAGCCACCCCACCGGCCGGTCGACGATCCGGCGGACCACCGAGCCGGCTCCGCCGACCGCGGCGGACTGCGCCCCGAGCACTGCCGGGCGCACCGTCACCGGTGCCCAGGCGGCGGTGAGCACCCGCCGGGAGACCTCCGCCTCCACCGTCGGCCGCAGCCAGGGCGCGAGCCGGGCGTATCCGCCCCCGAGCACCACGGTGTCCAGATCCAGCAGGTTCACCACGCCCGCCACCGCCACCCCGAGGGCGGTGCCGGCGTCGGTCAGGGCGGTCAGCGTGGCCGGGTCGCCGGCCTCGGCCAGGTCGGCGAGCCGGGTGGCGGCGGTGTCAGCCGGCAGTTCCGCGCCGGGCAGTCCGGCGGCGGCGAGGATCGCCTCCTGGCCCGCGTACCGCTCCAGGCAGCCCTGGCCGCCGCAGCGGCACGGCCGCCCCTGCGGCTGCACCGGGAAGTGACCGATCTCTCCGCTCCAGCCGCGCGCGCCCCGGTAGAGCGCGCCGTCGAGCACGATCCCGGCGCCGATGCCGATCTCGCCGGTGACGTGCAGGAAGCTGCGCGGGCCGGCCGGGCCCGCGTACAACTCGCCGAGGGCGGCCAGGTTGGCCTCGTTGTCGACCACCAGCGGCGGCACCCCGTCGACCGGCTCGGCCAGCGGGTGCCCGGCCAGTAGCGCCGGCACGTCCACGTCCCGCCAGCCGAGGTTCGGCGCGAGCCGGACCAGGCCGCCGTCGCCCACCAGGCCGGGCACGGCGAGCGCCGCGCCGGCCAGGGTCAGCCCGTCGCGTACGGCGGCGGCGCGCGCCTCGGCGG
>NZ_JBXUOV010000132.1:0-15700 GCF_057196585.1 Micromonospora sp. ATLC20 | reverse complement strand
CCCCCCCCCCCCCCCCCCCCGACGAGGCACCCCGGGTGGCGGACTGCCGCCGCCCGGCGGTGCTGCGCCGGCGGCTGACCGCGCTACGGGACCGGCTCACCGCCGAGCTGGGCCCGCTCGACGCGCCGCCGGTGGAGGACTGCCTGCCCGCGTACGCGGCCTTCGCGCGCCGGGTCGCGATCGTCGACCGGACCTGGCTGGCATCGGCGCTGCGCGAGGGCACCTGCGTCTTCGAGGGCGCCCAGGGGGTGCTGCTGGACGAGTGGCACGGCTTCCACCCGTACACGACGTGGAGCACCACGACGTTCGCCAACGCCGAGACGCTGCTCGCCGAGGCGGGGATGGCCGGTACCGCGCAGCGGCTCGGTGTGCTGCGGACCACCACCACCCGGCACGGTCCCGGGCCGCTGGTCACCGAGGACGCGGCGCTGCCGTTCACCGACCGCCACAACGGGACGAACCCCTGGCAGGGGCGGTTCCGGTTCGGGCACTTCGACGCGGTCGCCCACCGGTACGCGCTGGAGGTCGCCGGTGGGGTGGACGGGCTGGCGCTCACCCACCTCGACCTGGCCGGTCCCGACCTGCGGATCTGCCGCCGGTACGAGGGCCTGGGCCGGCTCGTCCCCGGCCCGGCCGGTGACCTGGACCGGCAGGCGGCGCTCACGCAGCGGCTGCTGCGGGCCCGGCCGGTGCTCGGCGAGTCACCGGCCGACTGGCCGGCGGCCGTCTCGGAGGCGCTGGGCGCGCCGGTGGTGCTCACGTCGCGCGGGCCCACGGCCGAGGAGAAGGAAGGGTCCCTTGTTGACGCCTTTTGCATGGGAAGGGCCCCTGCTTAACACCGCACCACCGAGCATGGGTGCATGGGGGACGTGCTCGACCTGCTGCACCACACGGTGACGTCGCCGTGGGTGTATCTGGTGATCATCGCGGTCACCGCCGTCGACGCGTTCTTCCCGGCGGTCCCCGGCGAGACGGTGGTGATCACCGCCGGGGTCTTCGCGGCCGGCGGCGAACCGAACCTGGTGCTGGTGATCCTGACCGCCGCGTTCGGCGCGCTCGTCGGCGACCACGTCTCGTACGCGATCGGGCGCGGCGGCGGCGCGCACCGGCTGGCCCGCTTCCCGGCGGACAGCAGGCGGCGGGCCAGTTCCGAGTGGGCCCGCCGGGCGGTCGACAGGCGCGGCGGGATGATCCTGACCACCGCCCGGTACGTCCCCGGCGGCCGCACCGCGGTCACGCTGACCATGGGCGCGGTCCGCTACCCGGCGCGGATGTTCCTGCTGTACGACGGCCTGGCGTGCACCACCTGGGGGGTCTACTGCGCGCTGCTCGGCTACTTCGGCGGGCTGGCGTTCGAGCACAACCCGCTGTCCGGGCTGCTCGCCGGCGTCGCCATCTCGCTGGCGGTCACCGGCCTGTTCGAGGCCGTCCGCTGGGGCCGGCGCAGAGCTCGGACCCGGGCCGCCCGCCGCTGACCCCGCCGCGGCCGGATCCGGCGCGGTTCCGGGGCCGTCAGTCCAGCAGGTCGGCGTCGTGCACGAGGATGGCGAGTTGCACCCGGTTGGCCAGGCCGAGCTTGGCCAGCGCACGGCTGACGTGCGTCTTCACGGTCGCCTCGCTGGCGCCGACCCGGCGGCCCACCTCGGCGTTCCCGTCCCCCCGGGCCACCTCGCGGACGATCGCCGCCTCCCGCTCGGTCAGCCGGGACAGCCGCTGCCGGGCGGCCTCCCGGCGGGCCGGACCGCGCTCGGCGAAGGAACTGATCAGTCGCCGGGTCACCGTCGGCGCGAGCATGGCGTTCCCGGCGGCGACGGTCCGTACGGCGGCGGCGAGGTCCCGGGGCGGCGTGTCCTTGAGGAGGAAACCGACCGCTCCGGCCCGGAGCGCCTCGTGCACGTACTCGTCCAGGTCGAAGGTGGTCAGCATGACCACCTTCGGTCCGGCGGCCACGATCCCCGGGGCGGCGGCCAGCCCGTCGACGCCGGGCATGCGGACGTCGAGCAGCACCACGTCGGGGCGCAACCGTACGGTGGCGGCCAGCGCCTCGGCCCCGTCCGCGGCCTCGCCGACCACGGTGATGTCCGGCGCGGCCTCCAGGATCAACCGGAGCCCGGCTCGGATGAGCTGCTCGTCGTCCGCGAGCACGACGCGGATCACGACGTCTCCCCGGCCGGGACCAGCGCACGCAGCAGGAAGCCCCCGCCGGGGATCGGCCCCGCCGTGAGCCGCCCACCCGTCAGCTCGACCCGTTCGCGCAGGCCGACCAGGCCGAGCCCGGCACCCGGAAGCACCGGATCGCGACGGTCGGACCGGTCGTTGCGGATGGTGACCTCGACCCCGTCGGCCAGGTGCCGCAGGCGTACGTCGACCGCCGCGTCCGGGGCGTGTTTCCGCACGTTCGTCAGCCCTTCCTGCACCACCCGGTGCACGGTCCGGGCCACGGCGTCCGGCACCGGCCCGGGCGTTCCCTCGTCCGACCGGCTCACCCGCAGTCCGGCCGCGCGCGACTCGCGGACCAGATCGTCGACCGTGTGCCAGCCCGGCGCCGGGAGCGGCCGTTCCTGACGCAGCACGCCGAGCACCTCCCGCAGGTCGGTCAGGGCGGCCCGGCCCGTGGACCGGATCAACGCGGCCGTCTCGACCGTGGCGGGATCGGCGGTGGTCACCTCAAGCGCACCCGCATGCACCACCATGAGCGAGACCCGGTGCGCCACGACGTCGTGCATCTCCCGCGCGATCCTGGCCCGTTCCTCGGCCCGTACCCGGTCGGCCTGCGCCTCCTGCTCGCGCTCCAGCCGCTCGGCCCGGTCCCGCAGGGCCGCCAGGGCGTCCCGGCGGGCCCGGATCCAGAGCCCGACGATCGCCGGAGCGATCACCAGCCAGGCGTAGAACACCACCGCGTTTCCGGGGGTCGCCATGACCATGCGGCGTTCGCCACCCACCGCGCTGCCGACCGCCATTCCCGTGAGCATGACCGGGAGCGTCCCGAGCAGGTACGCGGCGAGCTGCCGCCCCCGCAGTCCGGTGCCGGCCCGCCAGGACGTGACCACGACGGCCGCCCAGGCGGCCAGGACCAGCCAGCACACGGCGGCCGCGGCGGGCAGCACCCAGCGACGTGACGAGAGCACCGAGGCACCGGTGGCGAGCGCGAGCAGGAGGATCACCGCGGGCGGCAGCGGCGAGCGCACGCCGAGCCCGCCGGTCGCCGAGGCCCAGGTGGCGGCGGCCACCGTCCCGGCCAGCAGCACCGGCAGGTACGGTTCGACGCGCCGGACGGCGCCCGCCCAGGCGGTCACCCGACGAGCCTAGGCCCGGCGGGCCCGCGACGGCACCGGGCTCGGGGAGGGTTGGGTGCCGACCCCGAGACCACCTCGGGGTACGGCACGACGAAAGTGCACCCTCCGGGCCGACCGACGGCAGATTCCGTCGGCGCCCGGCCGGACCAGCATCGACGCCATGGATGCCGCTCTCGAACTGCTCCACGACACGATCTCGTCGCCCTGGGTCTATCTGGCGTTGTTCGCCATTGCCGTGGTGGACGGGTTCTTCCCCGTCGTACCGAGCGAGACAGCTGTCATCACGGCAGGCGTCTTCGCGGCCACCGGCCAGCCGGACCTGCCGCTGGTGATCGGCGTGGCGGCGCTCGGCGCGCTGGTCGGCGACCACGTCTCCTACGCGATCGGCCGGCACGGCGGGGCTCGGCTGCTGGACCGGCTGCCACGGGAGAGCCGTCGGCGGGCCGCTGTGGACCGGGCCCGGCGGGGGATCGCCGTGCGCGGCGGGCTCATCCTCACCGTCGCCCGGTACGTGCCGGGCGGCCGGACCGCCGTCACCCTCACCATGGGCGCGACCCGCTTTCCCCGGCGGCGGTTCCTCGCCTTCGACGCGCTCGCCGCCGCGACCTGGGGCACCTACTCGGCGTCGGTCGGCTACCTCGGCGGGCTCGCCTTCGAGCAGGACCCGATCCGGGGACTGCTGTTCGGTCTGGGGCTGGCCCTGACGGTGACGCTCGTGGTGGAGATGGTGCGCTGGGCGCGGGGCCACCGCGCGCCGCAGGTGTCAGGAAGGGGCCCTTCCTCTGCCGGAGGCGTTAAGAAGGGGCCCTTCCTTACGCCGTAGGCGGGTGCCAGGTGACGCCGCGCAGGAGCTGGTCGGCGCCGAGCCAGGCCACGTTCATCATCCGCGTCGCGGTCTTCCCCGCGTCCGCCTCGGGGTGGTCGGCCAGCCAGTCGGCGAGCGACTCGCTGGCACCGACCAGCCCGTACGCGACCACCTCCAGGTCGGTGGCGCCGACCTCGCGGCCGGAGGCGCGCAGCGCGTGGTCGAGCATCCCGGCGACCACCTCGACCAGCCGGTCACGCATGGCGGCGAGTTCGGCGGCGAACGGCTGGGAGCCGCGGGCCTGCCGGTAGAGCACCGCCCAACCGTCGCGGTGTGCGCCGACGAAGCCGAAGAACGCGCGCAGCCCGCGCCAGAGCCGCTCGTCGGCGGGCAGGTCGGGGGCGGCGGCGCCGGCGATCGCCTCCATCATCCGGGTGCTCTCCCGGTGCAGGCAGGCGATGAAGAGTTCCTCCTTGGTGCCGAGGTAGGCGTACACCATCGGCTTGGAGATGCCGGCGTCGTCGGCGATCTCGTCCATGCTGGCGGCGTGGAAGCCGCGGCGGGAGAACACCTTCACCGCCGCGTCGAGCATCTGCTGCTCGCGTACGGCGCGTGGGAGGCGCTTGAAGGTCGGCGTGCTGGACACCCTTGCGAGCATACCTACCCGTGCGTAAGGTTACGCCAGAGTAACCAAAGTGGCCCCGCCCGAGAGGTGCAATCCCCCATGACTGACTTCGACCCGGCCAACTTCGCGAACGTCGGCCCGAAGGAATTCGCGCAGCTGGTCAAGTCCACGCCGGACGCCAAGATCAACGAGATCATGTCCGGCGACTCGCGCGGCAAGATCCTCAGCGAGGTCTTCAACCGGATGCCCACGCTGTTCCGCGCCGACCGCGCCGGTGCCACGAACGCGGTCATCCACTGGAACATCACCGGCCGTCCGGACGGTGGCACCGACACCTACGAGATCGTCATCGAGAACGGCACCTGCACCGTCTCGGAGACCGCGACCCGCGACCCGAAGCTGAGCCTCACCATGGGCCCGGTCGAGTTCCTGAAGATCGTCTCCGGTGGCGCCAACCCGGTGATGATGTTCATGACCGGCAAGCTGAAGGCCAAGGGCGACCTGGGCCTGGCCGCCAACATCGCCAACCTGTTCGACATCCCCAAGGCCTGACATGGCCGAGTTCTCGCTCGACCTGAACGAGGAACAGCGGGACCTTCGCGACTGGGTGCACGGCTTCGCCGCCGAGGTCGTGCGCCCGGCCGCGGCCGAGTGGGACGCCCGGGAGGAGACCCCCTGGCCGATCATCCAGGAGGCCGCGAAGGTCGGCCTGTACGGGTTCGAGTTCCTCGCCACCTGCTGGGCCGACCCCACCGGCCTCTCCCTGCCGATCGCCAGCGAGGAACTCTTCTGGGGTGACGCCGGCATCGGCCTGAGCATCTTCGGCACCTCCCTCGCGGTCGCCGCGATCTACGGCGCCGGCACCCCCGAGCAGCTCGTCGAGTGGGTGCCGCAGTGCTTCGGCGACGTCGACTCCCCGGCCGTCGCCGCGTTCTGCACGAGCGAGCCGGAGGCCGGGTCCGACGTCGGCTCGATGCGTACCCGCGCCGTCTACGACGAGGCCACCGACGAGTGGGTGCTCAACGGCCAGAAGGCGTACGCCACGAACGGCGGCATCGCCGGGGTGCACGTCGTGACCGCCTCGATCGAGCCGGAGCTGGGCTCGCGCGGCCAGGCCGCGTTCGTCGTACCCCCTGGCACTCCCGGTCTGACCGCCACCCGCAAGCTGCGCAAGCTGGGGCTGCGCGCCTCGCACACCGCGGACGTCTTCCTCGACGACGTCCGGGTGCCCGGCCGCTGCCTGCTCGGCGGCAAGGACGCGCTCGACGAGCGTCTGGCCCGTGCCCGGTCCGGGCAGCGCGCCTCCGGTCAGGCGGCGATGCGGACGTTCGAGCTGTCCCGCCCGACAGTCGGCGCGCAGGCGCTCGGCGTGGCCCGCGCCGCCTACGAGTACGCCTTGGACTACGCCAAGGAGCGGGTCCAGTTCGGACGCCCCATCATCGCCAACCAGGCGGTCGCGTTCGCGCTCGCCGACATGAAGATGGAGATCGACGCGGCCCGGCTGCTGGTCTGGCGCGCCTCCTGGATGGGCCGCAACAACCGGCCGTTCACCGCCGGTGAGGGCTCGATGTCCAAGCTCAAGGCTGGCGAGGTGGCCGTCTCGGTGACCGACAAGGCGGTCCAGCTCCTCGGCGGCGCCGGCTTCCTGCGCGACCACCCGGTGGAGCGGTGGTACCGGGACGCCAAGATCTACACCATCTTCGAGGGCACCTCCGAGATCCAGCGGCTGGTCATCTCCCGGGCCATCTCCGGGATGCAGATCCGCTGACCGCCGGCGGGCCGCGGCCCGACCCGTGACGCCTCGTGCCGTCGCGGGCCGGGCCGCCGCTCCCGGGCCGACCCGAACCGCGATCGGGCACAAGATCATGCCGAACCGGACGCCCGACCGTCCGGAGCCTGGTCGACGAACCACGAACGCGAAGGAGTTGCGCCGTGGACCTGCCGTTCATCGCCGCCACGCTGACCCGACGTGGACTGCTCGCCCCGGGCGGACCGATCCGCGTGGTCTCCCAGCTCAACGCGCTGCGCCGGTGGGGCTGGAGCCTCGCCGGGGAGCTGCGCCAGGCCGCCGCCCGCGACCCCGGCCGCGTCGCTGTGGTCGACGAGCAGGGCGCCACCATGACGTACCAGGAACTGCTCGACCGCTCCGAGCGGCTGGCCCGGTCGCTGCGCTCCCACCTCGGCGTGCAGACCGGCGACCGGGTGGGCGTGCTCTGCCGCAACCACCACGGCCTGATCGAGGCGATAGTCGCAGCGATGCTGCTCGGCGCGGACGCCGTCCTGGTCAACACCGGCCTGTCCGCCGCGCAACTGGTGACTGTGGCCGAGGAACAGGGCCTGCGCGTCCTGGTGCACGACGGCGAGTTCACCGAGCGCGTCCTCGGCCTCCCGGCCGAGCTGCACCGGGTCGACGAGCGGGGGCAGGAGGAGCTGATCGCCGCCGCCGTACCCGGGGAGAAGCTCCAGCCGCCGGAGCGCGACGGCCGCACCATAGTGCTGACCTCCGGCACCACCGGCGCACCCAAGGGCGCCCGCCGGCCCACCCCGCACGGCTTCGGCCCGCTGGTGTCCATCATCGACAGAATCCCGCTGCACGCGAAGAACACCGTGATGATCGCCGCGCCGATCTTCCACACCTGGGGGTACGCCGCGCTCCAGGTCTCGTTCGCGCTGCGCGCCACGGTCGTACTGCACCGGCGCTTCGACCCGGCCGCCACGCTCGCCGCGCTCGTCGACCAGCGGTGCGACGCGATGTTCGCCGTACCGGTGATGCTGCAACGGCTGATGGAGGTCGCGCCGCCGCAGCCCCGGCCGCCGCTCAAGGTGGTGGCGGTCAGCGGATCCGCGTTGCCCGGCAACCTGGCGACCGCCTTCATGGACCGGTACGGCGACGTGCTCTACAACCTCTACGGCTCGACCGAGGTCTCCTGGGCCTCCATCGCCGGCCCGCCCGAACTGCGCGCCGCGCCCACCACTGCGGGCCGGCCGCCGCACGGCACCCGGCTGGCCATCCTGGACGAGACCGGCCGGCCGGTCCGCGACGGCGAGGTCGGGCGGATCTTCGTCGGCAACGAGATGCTGTTCGAGGGCTACACCTCGGGCGCCGGCCGGGAGAGCCGCGACGGTCTGCTCGACACCGGCGACCTGGGCCGGCTCAACGCCGACGGACTGCTCTTCGTCGACGGCCGGGCCGACGACATGATCGTCTCGGGTGGCGAGAACGTCTTCCCCTCCGAGGTGGAGGATCTGATCGCCCGGTTGCCGCAGGTTCGCGAGGTCGCGGTGATCGGCGTACCGGATCCCGACTACGGTCAGCGGCTGGCCGCGTTCCTGGCGCTGCGGGCCGGCGAGACGCTCGACCCGGAGGCGGTCCGCGAGTACGTCCGGCGCTACCTGGCCCGCTTCTCCGTGCCCCGCGACGTGGTGTTCGTCAAGTACCTGCCGCGCAACGCCACCGGCAAGGTGCTCACCCGGGAGCTGCGCCGCTACTTCGATTGATCAACATCGGACAGACAGCCCCGGCCGCCCGGTGCTACCTTCTCTCCCGACCGGACGGGGAACGGGGAGAACCACAATGGACCGGTTTCGGCGGCGTACCGCGCTCGGCCTCCTCGTCGGAGGCGCGTCCGCCGCCGCGCTCGGCTCGTTCGACCCGGTCCACGGCCGGCCCGACGACCCACCCACCCGCTGGCCGGTTCCGCCCGTCGAGCGGGAGAACCGCGCCGCCGGTGAGCCGTGGTGGCCCGAGCACGGCGGCCGGGCCGCCGACGACCGGCGGCGTCAGATCCAGGGGTACGCCTCGACGACGAGCGTCGCCCCCGGCGAGGTGATCGATTTCCACATCGCCGTCAACCCGGGCGGCCGGTTCCGGATCAGCGTGCACCGCATCGGCTGGTACGACGGCGCGGGCGCCCGCACGATGCTGACCAGCGCCGAGCTGAGAGGCGAGCCGCAACCGGTGCCGGTCGCCGACCCGGACACCGGTGTGCTCGACTGCCGGTGGCCGGTGTCCTGGCGCCTGCCCGTCCCGCACGGCTGGACCTCCGGCCTCTACCAGGCGGTCTTCACCTCGGCCGACGGCTGGCGGGCGTGCACGCCGTTCGTGGTGCGCGACGACAGGCGCCCGGCCGCGCTCTGCGTGGTGCTGCCGGTGACCACCTGGCAGGCGTACAACCAGTGGCCGCGCGATCGGCGCGTCGGCAAGAGCCTCTACAACGGCTACCGGACCGACGGGCGGCGCGACCCGGCGCTGCGGGCACGCGCGGTCTCCTTCGACCGCCCGTACGCCGACGCGGGCCGGCCCACCCACTTCGACCGCGACGAGGCAGCGGTCCGGTGGCTGGAACGCAACCTCTACGACGTCAGCTACGCCACCAGCTTCGACCTGCACTCCGGGCGACTCGACCCGGCGCGGTACCGGGGCCTGGTGTTCTGCGGGCACGACGAGTACTGGTCGGCCGAGATGCGCCGCGCCACCGAGGTCGGCCTGGACGGGGGCACCAGCCTCGCGTTCCTCGGCGCGAACAGCGTCTACTGGCACGCCCGCGTCCGCCCCGCCGCCGACGGCCGCCCCGAACGCGTCGTCGAGTGCGCCAAGACGCTCCCCGACCCGGGCGCGGGCACCGGCGACCCGACTGTGACGTGGCGCGACCTCGACCGGCCGGAACAGGCGCTGCTCGGCGTGCAGTACAACGGCATCGTGCTTACCCCGCAGCCGCTCGTGGTGCGCGGTGCCGACCACTGGGTGTGGTCCGGCACCGGCGTCGCCGACGGCGACCGCATCCCGGGCGTGGTCGCGGGCGAGGCGGACGGGCTGCACGCCGCCCTCGCCCGGCCCGCCGGGACCACGCTCAGCTCGTCGCCGTACCCGGCGCAGCAGGGCGGCCGACGACTCCAGAGCAGCCACGTCTACGAGACGGCACGCGGCGCCGTGGTGTTCGCCAGCGGCACGCTCGGCTGGACGCTGGCCCTGGACCGGCAGGGACACCGCGACCCGCGCATCGAGCGGGCCACGGCGAACGTGCTCAACCGGATGGCCGGCCGCCGGCGCGGGACGGTCAGCCCGGGATCGTGATCCGGCCGTCCACCGCCGCCGCCGCGATGTCGGTGCGGTGGTGGGCACCGGCCAGCTCCACGTCGCGTACCAACTCGTAGGCGGCGTCACGCGCGGCGGCCAGGTCCGGTCCGGTCGCCGTACCGCAGAGGACCCGGCCGCCGGCGGACCGCAACGTGCCGTCGGCGTCCCGGCGGGTGCCGGCGTGGATGATCCCGGCGCGGTCCGCGCCGGTGATCACGTCACCGGTACGCGGGCCCGCCGGATAGCCGTCGGCCGCCACCACGACCGTCACGGCCGCACCGTCGCGCCACCGCAGCGGCGGGTGCGCGCCGAGCGTGCCGGTGGCGGCGGCGTGCAGCAGCCCACCCAGCGGTGTCTCCAGCAGGGCGAGCACGACCTGCGTCTCCGGGTCGCCGAAACGCGCGTTGAACTCGATGACACGCGGGCCGGACGGGGTGATCGCCAGGCCCACGTAGAGCAGCCCGGCGAACGGGGTGCCCCGGCGGCGCAGCTCCGCCAGCGTCGGGTGCACCACGTCGCGCATCACGTCGTCGACCAGGTTCGGCGGGGCCCACGGCAGCGGCGCGTACGCGCCCATGCCGCCCGTGTTCGGCCCGGTGTCGCCGTCGCCGACCCGCTTGAAGTCCTGCGCCGGCAGCAGCGGCACCGCCGCCTCGCCGTCGGTCACCACGAACAGGGAGACCTCGGGACCGGACAGGTACTCCTCGATCACCACCCGGCCGCACTCCGCAGCGTGCCGTTCGGCGGCCGCACGGTCGTCGGTGACCACCACGCCCTTGCCGGCGGCCAGCCCGTCGTCCTTCACCACGTACGGCGCGCCGAACTCGTCCAGCGCGTGCGCCACCGCAGCCGCGTCCTCGCAGGTGTACGCGCGGGCGGTCGGCACACCGGCGGCGGTCATCACGTCCTTGGCGAACGTTTTCGAGCCCTCCAGCCGGGCCGCCTCCGCGCTCGGGCCGAACACCGCGATGCCCTTGGCGCGTACCGCGTCGGCGACGCCCGCCACCAGCGGCGCCTCCGGCCCGATAACCACCAGGTCGGCCGCGACCTCGACGGCGAGGGCCGCCACTGCCGCCGGGTCGGTGGGTGTCACCTCCCGAAGCTCGGCCACCGCGGCGATCCCCGGATTCCCCGGAGCCGCGAACAGCGCCTCGACAGCCGGATCCCCGGCGAGTCCGAGCGCGAGAGCGTGCTCCCGCCCACCACCACCCACAAGAAGTACGCGCACGACCGGCATCCTACTGACCACCCCACCCCACCCCGTCGATCAAGGAGTTTGCGTCTCAGATTGAGGGGTGAAGGTCCGCAAACTCCTTGATCACCAGCGCTTCAGGGCGTGTTTCACCGTCTGGGGGATGTAGTCGGGGCGGAGGGTGTCGGACCACGTGAAGCGGAGGATCCGCCAGCCGGCGTTGACCAGGCGGTTCTGCCGGAAGCGGTCCGCGTAGACGGCTTGGGGTGTCAGGTGCGGGGCCCGGCCGTCCGCCTCCGCGATCAGACGCGCCCCGCGCCATGCCAGGTCCCCGATGCCGAGCAGGTAGCCGTCCTCGTCCCGGACCGGCAGTTGCAGGACGTCCGGCGGCACGCCACCGTCGACGCACCGGAGCCGGGCCCGGGTCTCCAGCGGTGACTGCGCCCGGCCGTCCGCCTCGGCCAGGTATCCACGAGCGGCGACCGCCCCGCGGCGACCGGTGAGGTGCGCGAGCACCAGGCGCAGGTCGTTCTCGGCCAGGATGCGCTGGTGGAGCGCGGAATCGAGGACGCACACCGCGGGGTAGCGCCGAGCCCGCAGCAACACGTCCGCGACGGTGCGCACCGGGGTGGTGACCGCTACGCCGCCGGCCCGGCACACGTCCTCTTCGGCAAGCGTCAACTGGTGCACCGTCAGGCCCGGTTCCGTCCGGCGCTGCACGTGCGGCCGATCCGGCGGCACCGACACGTGGATCACCGGCGTCGGCGGAAGGCCGGCGATGCCGTGCAGCTCGGCGGCGGTACCCAGCACGGCGACCGCGCCCTGCCCGAGGCTCGCGATCGTGGCGCTGATCGTGGCACGTCGGAGTGCCACCGGCATCGACCCGGCGGGAGACGGGAGGTAGCAACCGCGCGAGACTCGCGTCCATCGCCCGGACCGGACGAGGTACCTGATCTGCTCCCGGCCGAGGCCCAGGCGCAAAGCCTGGCCCGCCGTCACGAAGCCGCCCTGCGTTGCGGCCAGCCGCGTCAGCTCGTCGAATTCACCCACACGCGCAGGCTCCCCCGCACCACCCCACAGCCGAAACCCCTGTGGACAACCCTGTGGACAACCGCCCTCCCGCAGCCTGTCCCGCCTCCACCCCGCCGCGCCCCGCCCCGCGACCGCCCCGGTGATCAAGGAGTTTGTGTCCGGATCCGACGCCGAACTGGACACAAACTCCTTGATCACCGGAGTGGGGGCCGGAGGGCCCGGGGGTGGGTGGCGGGCGGAGGGTGGGTGGGTGGGTGGGGTGGGAGGGGGTTAGGGGAGGAGGGGGTGGCGGAGGACGTTTTCCTCTCGGCCTGGGCCTACTCCCACCACGCTCACCCGGGTGCCGGTCAGTTCCTCGATGCGCGCGATGTAGCGGCGGGCGTTCTCCGGGAGCTCGTCCTCGGTCCGCGCCTTGGTGATGTCCTCCCACCAGCCGTCGAGCTCTTCGTAGATCGGCGTGGCGTGGTGGAAGTCGGTCTGCGTCATCGGCATGTCGTCGAAACGCTCACCGTTGATCTCGTACCCCACGCAGATCGGCACCTTGGCGAGGCCGGTCAGCACGTCCAGCTTCGTGACCACCAGGTCGGTGACGCCGTTGAGGCGGCACGCGTACCGGGCCACCACGGCGTCGAACCAGCCGCAGCGGCGCTCCCGGCCGGTGGTGGTGCCGTACTCGTGGCCGACCTTGCGCAGGTGCTGCCCGTTGTCGTCGAACAGCTCGGTCGGGAACGGGCCGGAACCCACCCGCGTCGTGTACGCCTTGCTCACCGCGATGACCTTGGTGATCGCGGTCGGCGGGATGCCCGCGCCCACGCACGCCCCACCGGCCGTCGGGTTCGACGAGGTGACGAACGGGTAGGTGCCGTGGTCCATGTCGAGCATGGTGGCCTGGGCGCCCTCCAGCAGCACGGTCTCGCCGCGGTCGAGCGCGTCCCAGAGCATCACCCGGGTCTCGGCGATGTACGGGCGCAGCCGCTCGGCGTACTGGAGGTACTCCTCGACGGTCTCCTCGACGTCGATCGCCTTGCGGTTGTAGACCTTGAACAGGAGCTGGTTCTTCTCGCGGAGCGCCAGCTCAAGCTTCTTGCGCAGGATGCCCGGGTCGAGCAGGTCCTGGAGCCGGATGCCCATCCGGGCGACCTTGTCGCCGTACGCGGGGCCGATGCCCCGGCCGGTGGTGCCGATGCGGGAGCTGCCCAGGTAGCGCTCGACCACCCGGTCCAGCGCCCGGTGGTGCGGCATGATCAGGTGCGCGTCGCCGGAGATGCGCAGGCGGGACACGTCCACGCCGCGCTCGGCGAGCCCGTCGATCTCCTGCAGCAGCACCTTCGGGTCGACCACCACACCGTTGCCGATCACGATCATCGCGCTCGGTGACAGCGCCCCGGACGGCATGAGGTGCAGCGCGTACTTCTGGCCGTCCGGCGTGATCACCGTGTGGCCTGCGTTGTTGCCGCCGGAGTAGCGCACGACGTAGTCGACCCGCTCACCCAGCAGGTCGGTAACCTTGCCCTTGCCCTCGTCGCCCCACTGGGCGCCGAGCAGCACGATCGCTGGCATCTTCTCGCCTCCAGAAGGCTCGGGTGCCAGGTGGCGACCGGTCAGCGAGCCCGGGGTGTCAGGCTAACAAGTAGTGACGGCGGGACCAGCAGGGGTTGGTCGAGAAGCAGGAGGCTCCTTCGTGTACGACGTGGTGCTGCTCACCCTCGGCTCGGAGCGGGACGCTCCCGGTGGTGGCTGCGGCAGCGGCGGCGCCTGCTGCGGCGGCGCGGACGACACCGCCGCCGAGACCGGCGAGGAGCGCTGCGAGACGCCGCGCGTACCGGTGCTGGCCTGCGCGGACGAGCTGACCGCCCGGGGTGCCCGGGTGGCCACCGTGACCGCGCGGTCGGACGCCGAGATCGACGAGGTGCTGGCCCGCCTCGACGCCCCGCCGCGCGCCGACGGCCTCACCTGGCCGGACTCCGACGGCAAGACCCGGCTGATCGTCGCCACGGCGAGTGACGGTCAGTTGCGCGCCGTCCTGCGCCGGCTGGTGCGCCGGTACGCTCCGCCGCCGAGCCGCCGTCCCGCGGACCTCGCCGAAGACCGTACGGTGCCCGACCTGCCCCCGGTCGGCGTACTCCCGCTCGATCCGGCCCGGTCCGGGACGGCGCGGGACCTGGCCGCGCAGCTCGGGCTGCCCCGGGATCCGGCGGGTGTGGCCGCCGCGGTGCTGGACGGCACCGCCCGGCGGCTCGACCTACTGCGCAACGACGGCGGCTCGGTGACGCTGGACGGCGCGCTGCTCGGCGCCGCCGACGACGCGGGCCGTCCGCTGCACTGGCGGGCCCGGGTCGAGGTCGACGGCACGGTGCTCAGCGACGGCTCGGAGCCGATCACCGCGTGCGCGATCGGCAACGCGGGCGGGTACGCGCGCCTCGGTGAGGTGGACCTGCTGGGCGGCCCGGATCCGGCCGACGGGCGGGTGACGGTGGGCGTCGCCGTACCGGTGGTGACCCGGTCGGCGTTGGGCCGGAAGAAGGTCCGGCTGGAGGTACGCCGGGCGCGGGGACGCGCGGTGGCGGTGGTGCCCCGCGACGAGAAGGTGCCGTTCCTCGACGACGGCGTCGAGGGCGAACTGAGCCGTAAGCGCTCCTGGTGGACCGAGCCGGGCGCCTGGGCGGTCTGGACGGGCTGACCTCGGTCGATCCCCACCCGGCTCGCGGCGCTGGCCGGACCGCCTATCCTCGGCGGAAGGAATGGGGAGGAACCGTGGTGCACGAGAACGACGACCGGGCCCACGTACCGGGCCGGCCGCAGGTGCCGCAGCGGGACGTCGAGCCGCTCTGGCCGCCGGAGGAGACCGATGCGGCGGCGGCCACGATCCCGCCGTGGGCGTCGGTGCCCTGGCCGCTCCCGCCCGCCGACGCTCCCACGCCGCCGGCCGCGGACGTCCCGGCGCCCCAGGCGCCCGCGGTCGACATGGACCTGCCGTTCACGCTCGACCGGGCGACCTCCGCCCCGTCACCGGCCCAGCCGGAACCGGCGGCATCCAGCTCACCGGCGGTGCCCGGTACGCAGGCGGCGCCCGCCCCGGCGACCACGCCCACCTCCGGCACTGCCGGAACGGCTACCGCCGGCGAGGGCACCGGGAACGGACGGGCCACCTCGCCGTGGGCACAGCCGCCACAGCGGGCCGGGTCGGACTCCGCCACCACGCCGGACCCGCTCCCCACCGAGGCAGCGGCTCCGCCGTCCGAGTCAGCGGAGGCCGACGGCAACGCGTCCGGCCGCGCCATCGTGGCGCCGCCCCCGCCCGAGGCACTCTCCGCCGGCGGCGCCGCCTCCGGCCGGGCCACCGTGGCACCGCCCCCGCCGCCTGACGCCCTCCCCGAGGACGGCATCGCGTCCGGCCGGGCCACTGTCGCCGGGACGCAGCCGTCGCCGGACTCCGGTACGGGACCGGCAGGGCCGGGCGCGCCCGAGCAGACGCCCCGCCTCGGGCCGTTCCCGCCGTCGCCGGGCGTGCCGGCGCAGCCGTCCCCGTACGGCAACGGCTATCCGCCGTCCGCGTACCAGCCGCGACCTGGTCAGCCCGGCTGGTACCCGCCGCCCGGCTGGACGCCCCAGGCCGGCGCGCCGCAGCCGGGCGGCCCGCTGCCGCCGCAGGCGCCGGTGTCCGGCCCGGTGG